>CAMLKS010000103.1 GCA_946480675.1 uncultured Bacteroidota bacterium | reverse complement strand
AAAAACTTCTTAAACTGGCGAAGGTCGCCATATGCAGGATTGATGCTATAGTAATCTGCAATATCATATCCATCGTCCTGCTGCGGCGATGGGTAAAAGGGCAATAACCATATAGCAGTGACTCCTAAATCCTGCAAATAATCCAACTTTTCCAGCAGCCCTTCAAAATCACCTATACCATCGCAGTTTGCATCTCTAAATGCTTTGATATGCAATTCGTAAATGATAGCATCCTTATACCACAACAAATGTTCGTCTATGTTTCCTTTCCTATCCATGGTTGCACGGGTATTATTATTATTTTATTTCTATTTTCAAGATGTGGGCCGGCATATCGTTGGGGTCAAGCTGCACATAATTCCATCCTTGCTGCCACTGGTACACATCACCGTTCAGCAGGTCTTCCACTGTAAAATGTGTAGTACCCGCCGGTAATACTTCTATGGGAATATTGATTGTAGCTGCCTGTGTTTGGTTATCAAGATTTACTACAATTATCAGGTAGTTATCTTTTTCAGGTAATGCTTTGATGTATCCCAACATTAACTCGTTGCTTACTTCCAGAAACTTGGTATTCCAGGTAGTTTGCAGTGCCGGGTTATCTTTCCTTATCTTGTTTACAAGCGTAATGACATCTTTGATCTTCGTATCAGCATCCCAATTCCATTGCTTGATCTCATACTTTTCACTATCAGCATATTCTTCTTTTCCGGCTATGGGTTCAGCCACGGCAAGCTCATAAACCGGTCCGTACAATCCATAATTAGAAGACAAAGTGGCAGCCAGTATCAAACGCATTATATGTGCCTTTTCACCACCATATACCAATGTTGGAGGAAGAATATCGGGTGTATTGGGCCAAAAGTTAGGACGGAAATAGTAACGCATATCCCCCGTTAGCTCTTCTACATATTCTACCAGTTCCTGTTTGGTATTGCGCCAGGTGAAATAGGTATAAGATTGATTAAAGCCTGCCTTGGCTAGCTGTTCCATAAGGCGTGGACGTGTAAATGCTTCGGCTAAAAAGATAACCTCCGGATGTTCACGTCTTATTTCTTTTATTGCCCACTCCCAAAATGCAAAGGATTTGGTATGCGGATTATCGATCCTGAATATCGAAACACCTTTAGATACCCAATAGAGCATTACATTTTTCAACTCATTCCACAATGCCTGCCAATCATCTGTTTCAAAATCGAACGGAATGATATCCTGGTATTTTTTGGGTGGATTTTCTGCATACTGTACGGTGCCGTCCGGCCGCCATTTAAACCATTGCGGGTGCTTTTTTACGTAGGGATGGTCTGGCGCACACTGAAAAGCCACATCCATGGCTATTTCAATTTTATATTTTTTTGCTTCGCTTATCAGCGATTTAAAATCTTTGAGTGTGCCCAATTCCGGATGTATAGCCATATGTCCACCATGCCTGCTGCCTATTGCCCATGGCGACCCCGGCTCATCATCTGCCGCTTCTAAAGAATTATTTTTGCCTTTTCTTTTCTGTTCACCAATAGGATGGATGGGAGGAAGATATAATACATCAAAACCCATTTCAGCAATACGAGGCAAGAGCCTTTTAACATCATTGAATGTTCCATGCACATTCGGCTGTAAAGCTGCCGACCGGGGAAACAGTTCATACCAGGCACTGAAAATGGCCTTCTTGCGTTCTGCTTCTATTTGCAGCACTTGCGGATATATTGTTACCTCTTTCCTATATTGAAATATCAAAGGGGCAAGCTCCGTATTTAACAGGCTAATGGTCGATACATCTTTAACATTGCCAGACCTCAGGGACGTTACCCATGTCTTAACTTTCTTTTTATAATTAGCGATTGCCTCTCCTGCCTCCTGAAGCAGATTGGCGCCTATCATCCAATCTGCATCCACATGCTGGTTTGCTGCCAGCTTTTTCTCAATGCCTTCAATCCATGTTTCTATGTTATTGATCCACCCAATCACTTTGAATTCATAAAAACCCGTACCGGGCGGTATAAACTGGTATGTCCACCTGTCATTCCCCATAAATGACATAGGATATTCCTGCCATTTCTCATTTTCAATACTTCTTATAAGTACTGCTGCAGACACTTTATCATGGCCATCGCAAAAAACATCTGCGCCGATCTCTATTTTATCCCCTTTTATAGCTTTTGCGGGGTACTTTCCTCCGTCAATGCATGGATATACATTGGTAATCACAACACGCTTTTTACCATTAATATCAGTGGGTAAGTTATCTGGCATCATCTAATATCCGTATTCAATATCACCGTAATAAAATCTAATACCAACACCCCGATAAATAATAAAAGGGCCGCTTATCTATAAGATAATGACCCTTCAAAAAAGAAAACCTGTGTTCAATTTTATACCGTCGTGTTCATTGCCCTGGCATTTACTATTTCTTTTGCCAGGAAGTTCAGTTTCGTATCTGCATCTTGTTCTTCCGCCAGTGTCAGCCGCAAACGTTGCGCAATGCCTTCATATCCCAGCATTTCAGCATAGTATGCCGCACTGCCATAGCCGGATATTTCGTAATGTTCCACCTTTTGGGCACCGGCTATTATGGCAGCATCCATGGCCACGTCTGTCGCATCTTTAGCCATTACTTTTTGTCCTTCCTCGATTATACCTTTCATACCCGGATTAAAATCGCCTTTCGGGTCTATATTCAGTTGCTTACATATGAGATCCAATGCTGCCTTATGCTGTTCCGTTTCAGCCAGGTGCATAGCGAGGTTCTTTTTAAGGCCCAGGTTGCGGGCGCGTTCTATCATAGCAGGCATCGCTTCTATCAGCATTTTCTCTGCACTCCACAATACCTGTATCTCATGAAAGAACAAATCCTTCAAATCTTTTATCTCTGTCATTGTTTACATTTTAATAAGGTTAGCGATCCATTTCTGGTTTCAGGATAACCTTCACGCAATCGTCGGTCTTATGCTTAAACATATCATATGCTTCAGATGCTTTAGAGAGTGGCATTCTGTGTGTGATGATATCATCCAGTACCACCTTGCCACTTCGTACCGCTTCAAAGCATTGATCTATATACATATGAGTTTGTGCCTGGCCAAATTGCATGATAAGCCCTTTATCGAATATCCTGTGAATAGGAAAATTATCAAATGGACTGGCGTATACACCTACTACAGCTATAGTGCCGCTACGCCTTACAGCTTCGGTACACATTTCGATTACCTTAGCTGTACCTTTTTCCATGTTCAATACAGCCTTAGCCTTCTCAAGAAAAGTACGGTTGGCTTCCATGCCCACTGCATCTATAGCTACATCAGCCCCACGGCCATTGGTCATAGATCTTATTTTTTCCATCAGGTCTTCATCTAAAGCATTCAATGTTTCCACTTTATTCACATTTCGTGCTTTATCCAGTCGATAATCCAATGGATCTACTGCGATTACCCTTTCTGCTCCATGTAACCAGGCAGCCTTTTGGGCCATAAGTCCTACCGGCCCGCTGCCAAAAATCACAACTGTATCGCCCGGCTTTACTTTACCCCATTTCACGCTGCTCCAACCCGTTGGAAATATATCCGTAAGGAAAACCACCTGCTCATCTGTCAGGTCTTCCGGTATTATTTTAGGGCCTGCATTGGCAAATGGCACACGTACATACTCTGCCTGGCCACCATTATAACCACCATAGAGATCAGTATATCCAAACATACCGCCGCCCTTTCCTTTCAAAAGGTCGCCCTCAGGACCATAATTTTCCGGGTTACTGTTCGTGCAGTTGGGATGAAAACCCTGCTGACAATAAAAACATCTGCCACACGCAATAGTAAAAGGCACTACTACCCTATCGCCTTTTTTTACCCGCGTTACTTCGGGACCTACTTCTTCTACGATGCCCATAAACTCATGGCCCAACACCTCATCTCGTAATTGTGGCACAAAGCCATCATATATGTGCAGGTCTGAACCGCAAATAGCCGTTGTTGTTACTTTCAGTACGATATCTTCCGGATGCTCAATACGCGGGTCGGGTACATTATCTACACTGATATCACCAATCTTGTGAAATACTGCTGCTTTCATATCTATTAATGTTCATGAAGGAATAAGGTTATTCTTTATCTTCTTTATCGTGGCCTTCTACTTTTACTATTTTGTTGTAGATGCCCATTAACAAGAAAGGCGCAGCCCATTGGCCTACAAACAGTGCATTATGGTTCTTACCCATCAGCTTTAATGTCAGCGATATGCCCATACAGGCAAAAGAGGCCCACAAATAAGCATCTGAGGGAATTTTAGCGGTTTGATTTTCTATTGTTTTGGCAATAATACCTTCTTTGTGATCTTTAGATGCAATTGATTTCGTTTCGTACATGATCTTTCGTTTTTATTAGTGAATTGAATTTGTCTTTCAAAACTTCGAAGGGATGATAACCTGTAATAATCATGCCTTTGCCATCAGCAGTACTTAATATTATTGTCGGTGTACGCTGAATATTCCTGATGCGTGTTTCATTCAGGTCTTCTTTAAAATATTTAAAGCCAATGCCGTTAACCATATCAGCGGCTAATCGTTCTGCATCTAAGCCTTTTACAAGGTTTGCAATATGTATTAATGTACTTTGCTTGTCTATATTGATACATCGGGTCATTACAGCCTCTCGCAATAGCTTTAAGTATTCCACACCTATCGATTGAGATTGAGCAAATGCGCATTTAACAGTTACGCACGCCAGGTAAGATGATGCCGGCGGGTCGTCATGCCATATAGCCGGGTCTATTTCCACATTAGCTGTATGTTTTACCTGCATCCATAGTGGCCCCATCTGTATAGGTCGGGAAACAATATTTACATCATCATTGTAGGCAGTCCAACTTTCAATCAATCCCACCATACAATACCGGATAGCGTACGTATCATTCAACTCATTCATTATTCTCTGCAGGTGCGCTTCATAAGCCCAGCTCCAGCAGCACAACGGGTCGGTATAATAAACTATGTCTATCATTATTTTTTAAAGGTTGACATATCTTCAGGATAGGTTTGGTTCCATTGTGCTTCGCCGATGGGCACAGCCGTATTAATCTCTTCGCTTTTTTCTTTACTGCGCGCATAATCTATGTCCTCAGAACCTTCAATGGTTCTGGCGGTGCCATTAGGCTGACAATCCAATAACCCGTTAGTTTCAATTACATGCTTTACAGGGTCTTGTATATACTGCCATGCCTCCCCAAGCTGCGAACTTTCACCTTGGTTCCACGGACCACGTATAGCACTGCTATTAGACATATTGAAGTACAGGTTGCTATATCGCGGATCGCTTTGCAGTACACCCGGCGGGAAGTCTGGCTGTATCGTTTCCAATGCAGCTTCAAACATCTGGAAGTGAGCGACTTCTCTTGTCATCAGGAATTTGAGCGTTTCTTTTACATACGGATCATCTGTAAATTGTAGCAGGTATTCATATACCATTTTAGCTCTCGACTCTGCTGCAATATCAGATCGTAAGTCTGCTGTAAGCTCACCATTAGCATCCCCGTTTATATATGCAGCTGTCCATGGCACACCCTGGCTATTAGTATAGGCCGGGCCACCAGCACTGGAAACCAGGAATTGTGGAGCAACTATGGCTTTATGTATAAAGTCTTCTTTAGCGGCTTTCCCATTCAGCAATTGCATGATTTCCGAGTTTTCTGCTGCATTTTTCAAATCGCCATTTACGCCCTGTAACAGCATCTGTATCGTTGCACCTACAATTTCCAGGTGGCTGAATTCTTCTGTAGCAATATCCATCAGCATATCATACTTATCGGGATGCGGCTTTTTGCAAGCGAATGCCTGAACAAAATACCGGAGCGCTGCAGCCAGCTCGCCATTTGCACCGCCAAATTGCTCTAACAACAATGTGGCAAAAGCAGGATCGGGTTTGGAAACTCTGGCATTGAACTGTAATTCTTTTACGTGGTAAAACATAATAGAATGTTTAAATAGTGAATTGATTATTCAACTATGCTACAATAATGCCATCTCGTCTTGGTTAAGGGCAGACTGCTTCTATTCTACTTACATTGAAGGATATAATCAATTATCGATACACTTGCTATAAAATACTAACAACGTATTCCTACTGAGATGTGTGTAACTGATGCCACATGTAATGGATACATGCGCAGTATGGCATTAGATTTACTAAGGGTTTTACCTTTAGCCCTAAACTATTCCAACTCTTTTCATATAAATTTCAACTCATCAATATCAAAGTGTAAGGAGTATAATGGAGCGCCAAACGCATTTTTATTCTTAAGGTGGCATTAGCCTTAAAAACATAGCAAAAAATGTACGATGAAAACAGTAGTAAAAATGCTGCTCTTGGCTTCCTTTCCATTTGCCATAGCATGTAATAAAGATGATGATGACAATAACAACAACGGCAATGGAAATAATAACAATCCGCTGAACCAAATGGACCGTGATTTTATGATGAAGGCTACCTATGGGAATAATGCTGAAGTTGACGCGGGTAATCTGGCAAACTCCAAAGGCATGAATGGTGACATTCGAGATTTTGGCCAAATGATGGTTATAGATCACCAAAAAGCACAAACAGACTTGCAACAGGTAGCCGGCGAAACAGGCGTAGCACTGCCACAAGGTATAGATGCTGAGCATCAGGTAATAAAACAACAATTGGAAGCTGCAACCGGAAGGAGATTTGATTCCTTATATATTCATATGCAGGTGGCAGACCACCAGAAGAACATTGCATTGTTTGAAAATGAAGCCATGTCGGGATCTCATACTAAGGTTAAAGATTATGCGAATAAATATCTGCCGTCACTACGTATGCATTTGAAGAAGGCTGATAGCATTGCAAACATGTATTAGTAGTAAAAAGGTAACGTTTCTGGAAGCCTGGATGGCATCACCCGTTGAGCAGTAACCATCTTGCCAAGCCTGAGTTGCGCTGATAGCATGTATAAAGGTTCGTCCAACTCTCTAAAATAATATGACAAGATTCTTTCAAAGCACAGTATCCCCCCATCTCATTAACTTCCTATGGTTTCCTAATGATAATTTGCCTCCACGATGAAAAGCGACAAAGCTTTTATCTCGCATTTTTCTATGTCCAAAACGGTCATTACAGAGTAGTTTCCATGTTAGCCCGTTTTTATTATAAATTTAAGGAAGGTAAATATACCATCCAATCTATCCCCCTTAACCTTTCCTTAAGCCTAACATAACATCTCAACAACCTGTTGATAACATCTCCTTTTGACTTTTGCTGCTTTCAGAAAACTTTAACAACCAAACAGCAAAAGAATGAAGATTTTTATTCGAACACTCGCCGTATGTGCCGTGCTGATGATGTATATCGCCCCTGCGATAGCACAAAGCATCCTCGCCAGCATATCGGGTAAAGTAGTTGACGCCAAGGGTGAAACAATACCCGGAGCCATCATTACTGTAAAAAATGAATCTACCGGTTTTACCGTGAAAACAGTATCGGGAGAAGAAGGATCATTCATCCTGAAAGAGCTACCCCTCGGTTCCCCTTATTCTGTAACGGTTGAAGCAATGGGCTTCAATACTCAAAAACAAACAGACTATTCACTAAACCAGGGTGATGTTTTAAAAGTGAGCTTTGAATTAGCTACACAATCCAATCAACTAAATGAAGTAACTGTTACAGTAGGTTCGCCGCGTAATAAGATTGAGAACATAGGCTCTCTAACGGCTATTACCGCCCGCGATATTGCCAAGCTGCCTGTTAACGGCCGTAACTTCACATCGCTGGTAGAACTGTCTCCTTTAAGCCGTGGTTCCAGCCTGGGTGGCCAACTGGCATCTGCTACCAACTATACTATAGATGGTATGGCAGCAAGGGGTACTATTGCCGG
>CAMLKS010000102.1 GCA_946480675.1 uncultured Bacteroidota bacterium | reverse complement strand
GAAGCCAAAGTCACCTTTACCTTCTTTTACTTTTTGCACGATGATAGAACCTTCGATACCTGCGTTGGCAACTATCTGGCGCAGTGGCTCTTCCAGTGCACGGCGCACGATAGCGATACCTGTAATTTCATCATTATTATCACCTTTCACGCTGTCTAGAGCTGCTACGGCACGGATGTAAGCAACACCACCACCCGGTACAATGCCTTCTTCAACAGCAGCACGTGTAGCATGCAGCGCATCATCTACGCGGTCTTTCTTTTCTTTCATTTCTACCTCTGTAGAAGCACCTACGTACAGCACCGCAACACCACCGCTCAGTTTAGCCAGGCGTTCTTGCAGTTTTTCACGATCGTAATCGCTGGTAGTTGTTTCTATCTGGGATTTTATCTGGTTGATGCGTGCATCAATGTTTTCTTTCTGGCCTTTGCCGCCTACTACAGTAGTGTTGTCTTTATCTATAGTAATGCTTTCAGCCTGGCCCAGGTACTGCATGGTAGCATTCTCCAGTTTGTAGCCTTGCTCTTCGCTGATAACGATACCACCTGTCAGGGCAGCTATGTCCTGCAGCATTTCCTTACGACGGTCGCCGAAGCCCGGAGCTTTTACCGCAGCTATTTTAAGCGAACCACGCAGTTTGTTCACCACCAGTGTAGACAGTGCTTCACCATCTACATCTTCAGCAATGATCAACAGCGGGCGGCCGCTTTGTACAGTGCTTTCCAGTATTGGCAGTATGTCTTTCAAGGTGCTTATTTTCTTATCGTAGATAAGGATGTAGGGATTTTGCAGTTCTGCCTGCATTTTCTCTGTATTGGTTACGAAGTAAGCACTCAGGTAACCACGGTCAAACTGCATACCTTCTACTACGTCTACAGTTGTTTCTGTGCCCTTTGCTTCTTCTACAGTGATAACGCCTTCGTTACCTACTTTAGCCATCGCTTGTGCTATCAGCTTGCCTATTTCGTTATCGTTGTTGGCAGATATAGTTGCTACTTGCTCTATTTTCTTGTTGTCATTGCCAACATCTTGTTTTTGCGTTTTCAGGTTAGCTACTACAGCAGTTACAGCTTTATCTATACCGCGTTTCAGGTCCATGGGGTTAGCACCAGCAGCTACGTTTTTCAAACCTTCGTTAACGATGGCTTGAGCCAGTACAGTGGCAGTAGTAGTACCATCACCTGCTACATCAGCAGTTTTAGATGCTACTTCTTTCACCATCTGTGCGCCCATGTTTTCAATAGCGTCTTCCAGTTCTATTTCTTTAGCTACCGATACACCATCTTTAGTGATACCCGGAGCGCCGAATTTCTTTTCAATTACTACATTGCGTCCTTTAGGTCCCAATGTTACTTTTACTGCATCTGCAAGGATATCAACACCGCGCTTCATTTTATTGCGGGCATCTGTATTAAAGAAAAGTTGCTTAGCCATATGATTCTTGTTTATTTTTTCTGATTAATGAATGGATGATGTAAGGATGATTAAACGATAGCCAGTATATCGCTTTCGCGCATAATCAGGTAATCATTGCCTTCTACCGATATTTCAGTACCGGCATATTTGCCATACAGTACCGTATCGCCAGACTTTACAGTCATAGGCTCATCTTTTTTACCAGGGCCGGCAGCTACTACAGTACCACGTTGAGGTTTCTCTTTAGCAGTATCGGGGATGATGATACCACCTGCAGTTTTCTCTTCAGCTGCTGCGGGTTTTACAATTACCCTGTCGTGCAGCGGTGTAATGTTTACGTTGTTAGCCATGTTATATGTGTTTTAATTTAATTTTTTTAAAGGTTAACGTTTTTTAAACCTTATTCTTCAGTCAGCATGTTTTATGCCATTGCGGAAAGGGCTGACAAAGTTGCGCCAAATTTTCATAAAATGTGAAATAACTTTATGTGAAGCTTGTTTTGGAGCAGTCATTTTTTCAGCTATTCAAAATGAACCTTTCATTTTGACAGCGTGTTATCTTCCTTTACTTTTACTAAAAATCAATATGTATGGCGATAACCAAAGGAATGCAGGCACCCGATTTCACGCTTCGTAATACTGAAAAGCAAAAGATAACGCTGAGTGAGCTGAAGGGTAAAAATGTAGTATTACTGTTTTTTCCGCTGGCCTTTACCAGTGTTTGTACTGCAGAGCTATGCAATGTGCGCGATAACCTTTCTCTTTATAACGCTACCAATGCCGTAGTATTTGGCATCTCGGTAGATTCGCTCTATACACTGGGCAAATTCAAGGAAGAACAGCGCCTGAACTTTGACTTACTGAGCGATTTCAATAAAGATGTATCTGTAGCATACGATGCCCTCTACGAAACATTTAGCAACGATATGAGAGGGGTATCAAAACGTGCTGCTTTTGTGATAGACAAAGATGGGGTGGTACAATATGCCGAGGTTTTAGAAAATGCCGGCGAGCAGCCTGACTTTTCTGCCATTCAAAAAACGCTAGAAGCATTAAAATAATGCCTAATTTTAATGCAAGAACCATATTAATATGAAGAAACTTTACACAATACTGCTGCTTTCTGCAGCTACCATCCAGGCCAATGCACAAGGTGATATGGAAAACTGGCAATCTTACAGTGTTATTACTACTGCATTGGAAAAACCTACAGGTTGGAGTTGCCCCGATTCTTTGGCTGCGGCATTTTTCCTAGGAAGCAATGAAAAACAACTTTTCAAAACCACAGATAGCCATAGCGGTAGCTTTGCTGCTAAAGTATTTTCCCGCCCGCAGGGCAGCCTTGGTACTGTGCCCGGCATTTTCACCAATGGCACAATGAGTGTAGATATTTCAACTTTAGAGTTTAGCCTGAGTGGCGGTACGGTAATCTCAGGCAGGGTGGATTATGTAAGCGCATGGATAAAATATAAACCCAAAGGCAATGACAGCGCCAATTTTGGCGTAAGGGCATTGATAGCAGGTGCAGCATCCGATGGTAGCGATTCTATAGTAGGTATAGGTTCTGTATTTATTCACGCTACACCGTCTTATACACAGGTATCGGTACCGGTTGTTTATTTCCAGGCGGGCACTACGCCCAACAGGCTGCAGATACTATTTGCAAGCAGCGATGCGACAGAGATGCTGAGTGGCGGCGCTTCTACAGCTACCGACAGCAGTGAGCTGACAGTGGATGATGTTACGTATGGTACCTTTCCTGCAGGTATAAATAATACTGTAGCTAATGCAACGGTAGTAAAATGCTGTCCCGTACCTGCAAATGGCATGCTATATGTTGAAAATACAACAGCCCAACCGTTGAACTGGCAGGCATATGACATGTCAGGGCGCTTGGTTATCCGCAAAGCAGTGAGTGGCAAAACAGGTGTAGACGTATCTGCACTGGCAAACGGCGTATATATGTATAGTGTATCTGATAAATCGGGTGTAATGGTGCAGAAAGGTGAATTCTCTATAGCTAAGTGATAAACTATAGTATAAAGAAAAATAAAGGAGGCTCTAGGGCTTCCTTTATTTTTTATAGGTCTTTGTGCTATCTACCGGTAGGAAAATGCTGAAAGTACTGCCCTCGCCGACTACCGATTCTACATAGATATCGCCTTTGTGCAGCTCTATGATACGGTGGGCAAGTGCCAGGCCCAGGCCGGTACCGTGTATCAGGTTGGTATTTTCATATTTATTACCCCTGAAGAATGGTTGGAAGATATTTTCTAATTCTTCGGGTGCAATACCCGGGCCGTTATCTTTTACTTCTATTACAATGTTTTGGTAGGTATAGGTAAGCGTTACCAGTGCCGATTTGTCTTTAGAGAATTTACAGGCATTGTGTATGATATTCCGGAATGCGCTATAAAGCAGCGCATCGTTGCCATACAATATATAATAGCCCTCGCTTTCCGGGAAGTCTTCAAAAGATAGCTTCACATCGTATAGCTGGCTTATCTTTTTCATTTCTACGGGTATGCGCATCAGCAGCTCGTCTATACGTACTTTATTCAGCTCGATGCCGCCTACGGAGCCACTGGCTTTAGCTATTTCCAGGATGCTGCGTACCAGCAATGCCAGGCGTTTTACGTCATCTTTTACAGATAGGAATACTTTGCGGTATTCTTCATTCGTACGTTCTTTATGCAGGGCTACATCCAGTTGGCTGGATATGGCAGCCAAAGGTGTCGTCAGTTCGTGCGATGCATTGGAAAGAAAACGCCGTTGTGTATCGAAGGACGACTGTAACCTGTCCAGCAGGTTATTAATGGTCGTAGCCAGTTCCTGCAGTTCATCTTTTTCTTTACCGGTAGTAAGCCGTGCCGAAAAGGCTTCGGAAGATATTTGGGTGAGCTTGGCAGTCAGTGCGCTGATAGAACGCACTACACGTGCGGCATACCAGTACCCAAACAATAAGAAGATCAGGAGAGACCCTACAAAACAAAGCGTCAAAGCTATTTTCAGGGTAGAAAGCCATGCAATCCTATCATCATCATAGGCTGCTATAATAATGATCTGTGGATTGATATCGCCGCCATCCCATGTGGCAACAGCATCTCGTATGTCGGTTTGAAAATAATAAGGGCTATGCTTCTTTACTTCTGTCAGTACATTAGCGGGTATGTTAAGCGCCTCCAGGCTGTCATCTTTATATTCAAATATCAGCTTGTCGTTACGGTCATATATCTGCACTGCCTTTTCCGCCATGGAACTGGCCGAATTTTTATTGATACTTACGATGATATCGTTTGTGACACCCTTGGTTTTTAACAGCTGGCGTGTACTGTTGGCTTTTACCCACAGTCGCTTTTCAAACTGCTGCTCCCGCTCGCGTACCGAAAGGAAGTATATGGTACCGCAAACCAATAGCAGCAATATGGTTACTATCAGTGCGTAGCCAAAGGTTATCCGGTATTTAATTTGCATTACTCTGCCTCGGTTTTTAAAATATATCCCATGCCCACCTGCGTGTGTATCAGTTTCGGACTGAAGTCCTTATCCAGTTTTTTGCGCAGGAAGTTCACATACACATCTATCACATTGGTCTGGGTATCAAAGTCTATATCCCAAACATCTTTGGCAATATCAGCGCGCGATACTACGCGGCCTTTATTTTTCATCAGGTATTCCAGTAGCTGAAATTCCTTGGCAGTCAGTGTTATTTTCTGGCCGCTGCGTTTCACCTCTTTGTTGTCAAGGTTCACTTCCAGGTCGGCAATGGTCAGCAGCCGTTCTTCCACAGCCTCTGCCTTTGCATCGGCTCTGCGCAGCAATGCCTTTATACGTGCCAGTAATTCCCTGAATTCAAATGGCTTAACGATATAATCATCCGCACCCAGCTCAAACCCTTCTATTTTATTATCGGTAAAATTGAGCGCTGTAAGCATGATGATGGGGATACGGCTATCCTTCTCGCGTATCAGGCGGCACAGCTCATACCCGTTCACAAACGGTAGATTAATATCCAGTATGATCAGGTCATACTCGTTGCTCAGGTATAACTTCTTCCCTTCCAGGCCGTTATAAGCTACGGCTACAGAAAAATTCTCCTCGGCAAGTCCGGCGTGTAGGGTATCGGCTATCTTTTTTTCATCTTCTACAAGGAGGATACTTTGTTTCATGTATCAGTTCGTTACATTAAAAATATTCAAAAAAACAATAATTGGAGTATAGAGGTAAATGCAACATTGCAATATAGTCAACTATTTACATGATTTTAAGGATTTGGCCGCTATTTTGATGTAAACGAGGGAAGGTTATTTATTTATTATATAATATTGTATCAGCCGCTATAAAAATAAGCTAATGAAGAAATTATTACTAACAGTCTTTGCAGCGCTATCTGTCTATGCTGCCGATGCAGCGCTCGATACTACGGTCGTCACTTCTCACCAGGATGTGGTTATTAAAACAGATCCGAGTGTGGGATACACTTTGTATCCTCAATGGGCAGAGTTTCCCGGTGTTGCTACTTCATACCGTAAAGTACTGCTGTCGCTAAAGTTTGAATGTGCCCCCGGCATGAAGTGTGGCGAATGGGATTACCTGAACCATGTATATCTTGGCCGTAAAGGCGGTGTTACCGGGCCCATGCTCGATTATGAGATTGCCAGGTATATTACCCCTTATGGTTTCTACTGGAACTCAGCTATGAACTGGGACCATAACTGGTATTTTGATGTGACCGATTTTGCATCCCTCCTCCACGATTCTGTAGAGGTAATATATAAGCACACCGGCTACGAAGGCAATACCGACCGTGGCTGGAAGATAAATGTAAAATTCATTTGCATAGAAGGTACGCCTGTGCGGGAGCCGATAGCGGTTACTAAGCTGTGGAGTGGCTCTTACCAGATGGGTAACCCCGCCAACCCGGTTGAAAACCATTTAATACCGGATACCAATACGCTCGATGCCCAAACCAAAGCCGTGCGCCTGCGCCTGATAAATACCGGCCATGGTAGCGATAGCGCAGAAGGCTGCATGGAGTTTTGCAGCAAATACAGGTCTGTAAAATGGGATGGCAGTGAAATAAGCCGTAAGGATATATGGAGGAACGACTGTGGTTACAATGCAGTATACCCGCAGGCCGGTACCTGGATATATGACCGCGCAGGGTGGTGCCCCGGCTCTCCCGTACGATACGATGATGTAGACATAGCCGGTGTAACGGGCGGCACACAGCACTATATAGATATGGATATGCAGCCATATACGGCATACAAGAACTTTGGCAACCTGATGTCTACAGCATTCATGATAGAATATGGCGACCCGGCCAATACTATAGATGCAGAGCTGGAGGCCATACTGGCACCAAGTGCTGAAAAGGAGAATAAAAGATTGAACCCGATTTGTAACAGTCCCATCATTGTAATAAAAAACAATGGTAAAGATGCGCTTACCAGTGCTACGATAGAATATGGTGCTGTAGGTGGTACAATGTCAACATTCCAATGGACGGGTAATATCCCGTTCCTCGAATCTGATACCATAACATTGACCACGCCGGTAAGCTGGCCTGCAGGCAATGGCAAATTCATTGCTACCATTAAAAACCCGAATGGCCAGGCCGACCAGTTTACTGATGACAACAGTCAAACATCAGATTACACAGCACCTGAGGTAATGCCTAAGCGTATTATCATCTATTTCAGGAGCAATAAAGATGCCAGTGAAAACTATTACAGGGTTATTAATGCAAGCACCAACCAGGTGGTATATGACAGGGGGAATTTCGCTAATGAAACAACCTACCAGGATACGCTGAACCTGACGCCAGGCGATTGCTACTACTTCAGGTTTTATGATGATGGCGCATCTACCAGTGTAACTAATATCAATAAAGATGGCCTCGACTTCTGGGCATTTACACCATATGAAGGTACAGGTAACCTGCAGATACGTAATGCCAGCGGTGTTATCATTAAAAATATTACCGGTGGCAGCTCAGGCCCTTATGGTACAAAAGGTGGCGACTTCGGCGCCTGGTACAATTTGTATTTCACTGCCGAATTCCCGTTAAACACGCCTAAAGCAAGTAAGGTAACCGCACAGGTCGATATTTATCCCAACCCTGCCACAACGAATGTGGAAGTGAATTATACCATGAACAGTAATAAGGGTGAAATATCACTGACTGACCTGCAGGGACGTACGCTGCATACAGAAGCTGTTACTGCCACAGCAGGTATCAGCACCATTAACCTGACTGGTTATGCACCGGGGATATATATCGTCAAATTTGTTTCGGGTGACGAAACGATAGTACGGAAGATCGTTAAGAAATAGTCTTTAAAGTATATGTATAAAGGGAGCCTGGCGGCTCCCTTTATTTTTTAGGTTTAAGCTGCGCCGCCAATGTTTTGATGGCACGCTCTGCATAATATAACTGGGCTTCCATAGCCTCGCCTGTTGCTTTTATTTTGCCTTTATATAG
>CAMLKS010000101.1 GCA_946480675.1 uncultured Bacteroidota bacterium | reverse complement strand
GAGCATTATAGGCGAGGTGGAGAAAGAAGAAATAGTATATAACCGCAACCTGGTACCCCAGGCACACTCCCCATCGTTTTTGAGCGATGCGCTGTGCTATAATGCCTGCGAAATAGCTAAAGACATTAAAGCTAATGCATTGATAGGCATGACCCAATCGGGCTACACGGGCTTTATGCTTTCCAGCTTCCGTCCGCGTTCGCCATTATACATTTTCACTAAAACACAAACATTGGTAAACCAACTGAGCCTTAGCTGGGGTGTGCAGGCTTTCTTCTATGCACACGAGGAAAGCATTGATAAAATCTTTTCCGACCAGATGGCCATACTAAAAGAAAAAGGCCTGCTGAAAGCCGGTGATGTAGCTGTAAACACAGGTAGCACACCGATAGCAGAACATGGCCCTACCAATATGCTGAAGATAACGAGGGTTAGTTGATTGGTTGATTAGTTAATAAGTAAATAGGCAGCTAAGTTAACTGGCAGATATTTAAGTCAAGGGGATAACACATGGTGTTATCCCCTCCTTTTTTGTGTTTCATTTACCACACCAATCAACCAATCAACCAACACCGCCAATGTTATCTTTTTCGAGCAGGGCAAAACTTAACATAACAAAACCATAACACGGGCGTAATTTTAAAATAACACTTAAAACACGTCAGCCATGCGTTTGTTCATATCTACCCTTAGCATTGCGTTGTTAGCCGTTTCGTGCAAAAAAGAAGACACAATAAAACCACAGGCAGCTACGCCTACATATTATCAATACAGCGGAAAAATAGCGCCGGGAGCAGGCGCCAGCATTATACTGCAGGATGGCAAGCTACTGCATTGCGGCACATCTGCAGCGCAAAAACTACTCGTTGTAAAGACCGACCAGCAAGGCAATACCATATGGCAAAAGGTATATGCAAACGACAACCACGCTACCATAGCATCGGCCATAGAAACAGCAAACGGTGATATACTGGTATGTGGCAGTGATGACGCAGGTAAGTTGTTTATGAAGCTGGATGCAAATGGCAATGTGCTGTTCAAGAAAACGATACAACAAGGCAGAGCATATAAAATAATCAGGAGCCGGGATGATAACTTTTATGTGCTGGGCACGTACCATGCAAGTGCTATGGTGCTGAAAATAAATGCCGATGGCGATAGCTTGTGGCAGGGCAATACAGACTTTAATACCGGGGGTGATGATAACCCGATAGATATTGTAGCATGTGGCAGTGGCGATGTGCTGGTGATGGGAACGGTAAGCAATCCATCGCAGGTGGTATTGGCAAAAACAAATGATTATGGCGGACCACAGTTTCAGACCACAATATCTACCAGCAACGAGATATATGATAATACCTACCCATCGCAAAGCGTAGAGCTGGCAGAGGGTGCATTCATTACCTGCATCACTACGCAAACACCCATTGCGCAGAGCTTCATAGTGAAGCATAACATACTGGGGCAGGAAGCATGGCGGAAAGACCTGCCATATAACTACGAAACACCGGGACAGTATATGGCTATGACAGTTAATAGCGATGGCGGTTTCACGGTGGCAGGAAGTACCGATGGCAATAAGCTCTTTGCTGTGCGCTATAATGCCAATGGCAACATTATGTGGCAGCAACAATATAACGACGAACGCAGCAAAGAAGTGCGCACCCTTTTATACGATGCACGCAGCAATGCCTATATCATTACCGGCAACATAGGAGCAGCGCAGTTCTTTACCTTCCGGATAAACCCCGCTACGGGCAAGCCGATGTAAAGCTATACCTCCATCCACCCTCTCAGCATATCGGTTTTATAGCCCAGGCTTTTGTAAAAGGCTATCGCCGCTTCATTGAAATCGCGCACGGTAAGGTCTATGCGATGTAAGCCGCATTGCTGTGCCGCTTCTTTTACCGTTTGCATCAACAATGTAGCAGCACCGCTGCGGCGGTGTACCGCATCTACCATTAGCTGGTGTACATGCAGCGAATGCTGTGCATAGCCAAAAGCATTTTCCGGCTTCTGTATGATTTGGGCCTGCAGGTAACCTATGGGCGTTTCGCCCTTGTATGCTGCCCAGTGCAGGTAGCTATCATCGGCCAGGCAGGTAAGAAAGTAATCGGTTATAGCCGCTTCATCGTATGGCTTATAGATACCCGGGTAATGCTGCACATGCAGGTCTTGCAGAGGCCTGTTGAGCCTTGCCAGCAGTTGTGCATCATATACGGGCCGTATATCCATCGTTAGCCATTTACGGGCATATTATCTATCAGGCGTATATCGCCCAGCCATGCGGCTATAAGGGCTACCGTTTTGCGGTTGTTATCATAGTTGTCCAGCAGTTCCAGCGTATCGGCATCTGCCAGTGCTATATATTCGGGTTTGAAGCCTTTATCTACCAGCAGGTCTTCACATTCTTTCTGCACTATTTTAAAATCGCCCCCTTGCTGCCCTTTGGCCTGTATAGATACCAGGCATTGATAAATAGTGCCCGCCAGCGCACGCTGTGGCTCTGTAAGGCGCCGGTTGCGGCTACTCATGGCCAGGCCATCGGCCTCGCGCACAGTAGGGTTGATGATCATTTCGGCATGGCTGCCTGTTTGCTGCAGCAGGTTCCTTACTACCATACATTGCTGGTAGTCCTTCTGCCCCATATATAGTTTATCGGGCTTCACAATATCCAGCAGTCGGGCTACTACCTGTCCTACGCCTTTAAAATGGCCGGGGCGGCGGGCGCCTTCCAGCACGGTATCGAGGTAGCCAAATTCATAAACGGGCATGCTGTCCGTACCTTGGGGGTACACTTCCTCTACCGGCGGCAGAAACAGTACATCGCAGCCCGTGGCGGCCAGCATGGCTATATCGGCATCTACCGATGTGGGGTATTTCTGAAAATCAGCCTTATCGTTGAACTGCGTGGGGTTTACAAAGATGCTGGCAACAGTCATGTGCCCATCCCTCTTAGCTGCTGCTACTAAGGCAGTGTGGCCGCTGTGCAGGGCACCCATAGTAGGTATGAAGGCAACAGTACGCCCTGCTGCCCTGTTCTGCAATATAAATGACTGTATATCAACAACTTTCTTAAATATTATCATGATATTGTTTTACACCATTGCACGAAACAGCGGTTTGAATTTAATATTTTCGTAATTTTGCAGACAATTTTCCGACAAGTTTATATTTTTTTCTTGTTTTAATCTAACACTAAAGCATGTCTGTAGACAAAAAACGTGTTCTAATAGTAGCCAACGAACTTTCACCTTACATTGAATTTACCGACTTTGCTCATATCCTGAACAAGCTGGCCGTAAAAACATTCGATTCCGGATTAGAAGTCCGCGTTATCATGCCCCGCTTTGGCACCATAAACGAACGCCGCCACCGCCTGCACGAGGTAGTGCGCCTGTCCGGTATCAACGTAATAATAGATAAAGACGATTACCCGCTTATAATAAAGGTAGCATCGCTGCCAAATGCCCGCCTGCAGGTATACTTCATGGATAATGATGACTACTTCAAGCGTAAGACCCTTTTCCGCGATGAGCAGGAAAAATTCTACGATGACAATGCAGAACGCATGATATTCTTCTGCAAAAGTGCACTGGAAACCGTTAAGAAATTCGGATGGCCCCCGCACGTTATCCATTGCCACGGGTGGATGACATCACTGATGCCGGCATACCTGAAGACGGCTTATAAAAAAGAGCCTGTATTCGGCTATTCAAAAGTGGTGTATACGGCGCAAAACGCACAGTTTGACGAGGTGCTGAACCCATCTTTTGTAAAAAAAGCATTGATAAGCGCCGACATTAAAGAGAAAGACCTGGAACCTTACAAGGAAGGTACCGCCGATGCCCTGACACTGGGTGCCAGCAAGTATGCCGACGTAGTGATACACGGCAGCGACGACCTGAGCCAAAAACTGGTGGATGAAATAAAGCCCAGCCGCTACAAAAAGGTGGTGAAATATGACGAAGCATGGAAAGAGGATGTAAGCCAGCTGCTGGACCTTTATAAAAGCTTAACAGAGTCTTAGTATTTCTTTTATCACTTTCGCTGAAAATAACCTCCAGTTGAAAAAACAGTTTTTTAACCTCGTATCTGCATTGACGGTAACCAGCCTTGCTATCTTCAATACCGGGTGCAAAGAGGATACTATTATAAAGGCCAATATAGCGCCTGTTGCCGATGATATTTATTCAAACGTCATTGGTGATACCCTAACGCTGATAACCAAAACGGTAATAGACGATTCTATCGTTACCAGCTTCAGTTCCAGCAGCACCCCGGTGATACACGGGCTGGGCACGGTGAACGACCCGTTATTCGGCCGCAGCAACTGGGGTATCTATACACAGCTTTTACCAACAGCCAATAACCTCAGCATACCTACGCCGGATTCTGTCGTGCTGATACTGCCTTATTATGGCGTTAGCTGGGGCGATACGCTGAGCAGCAGTGCACCTTCTATGCAAAGCTTTACCGTGTACCGGGTAACGGAAACCATGAGTAAAGACAGCACCTACTACAGCAAATCTTATAAAAACATAGACTGGAACAACCCGGTTAGTGACCCTACCCCGGTTAATGTTCTTGGCCTGAAGTATGATACACTGAAAATAGCAGGCTCGGTACGCAGCCCGCACCTGCGCATAAAACTGAAAGCATCATTTGCTGCCGAACTGGTAGCTGCTGCAGCAAGCTCTAACAACAGCGCGGATTTCCTGGATAAGATAAAAGGCATTTATATAGGCCCATCGGACACCAGCAATGGCAGCCTGCGTACGGTACCCTACTTTTTCCTGAATGGTAACTCTGACTACAACAGGGCATCGATAGCGCTGTATTATTCAGAAAACGGCAATACCAAACCTGACAGTATAAAAACAGCCTTCCTGAACTTTGTATATACCGACTGTGCGCACTTTAACCGCATCACGCGCAACTATACCGGTTCGTGGGCCAATAACTATATACAATCTACCGCCGTTTCTGATTCCATCATACTGGTACAGAATGAGCCGGGCGCATCGCTGGATATACGCATACCGTATATTAAAAACCTGCCCAATGCCATTATTAACAAGGCGCAACTGGTTATCACGCAGATAAAAATGAATGATGAGTCGGACAAATTCACTGCGCCATCGCGACTGTACCCTGTGGGTGTAGATGCTACAGGTGCAGCTTATACCATTAAAGACCGTGAACCTGTTGAAAGCTCAGGCCCGCTCGATTTTATAGACGGTACCCGCAGAGATGTAACCTTACCGGATGGCACACAGGCTTCTCAATATTACATTAATATACCACGTGAAGTTCAAAAGGCTATTTTGAACAAAGCAGATGAATTACATTTGCGTATAAACGGTACGGTGACTTACCCCGGTGCATACAGGCTGATAGCAGGTGGAAAGAGACATAGTAACAGCATGTACCGTATAAGGCTCAATATATCATACTCCAAAATCAATTAAACTCATAATACACTATGTGCGGTATTGTTGGTTACATCGGTAAGAAAGAAGCATTTCCCATACTACTGAAAGGACTGAAACGTTTGGAATACCGCGGCTACGACAGCGCCGGTATTGCATTGCTGAATGGCGACCTGAGCGTTTATAAAAAAGCAGGCAAGGTAAGCGAGCTGGAAAAAGTAACCGATGGTGCGCACGTAAGTGCCAACATAGGTATAGGCCATACCCGCTGGGCTACGCATGGCGAGCCTAATGATACAAATGCCCACCCGCATCTTTCCCAATCGGGCAACCTGGCTATTATACACAATGGCATTATTGAAAACTACGCATCTATAAAATCGGAACTGCAAAAGCGTGGGTACATTTTTCATTCGGATACCGATACCGAGGTACTGGTAAACCTGATAGAAGAAGTATGGAAGCAAGATAAGACCACACTGGAAGATGCCGTGCGTGTAGCGCTTAATGAAGTAGTAGGTGCCTACGCCATCGTAGTATTGGATAAAAACAACCCCAACCAGCTGATAGCAGCCCGCAAAGGCAGCCCGCTGGTAATAGGTGTGGGCGAAGATGAATTTTACATCGCATCGGATGCATCGCCTATAATAGAATATACAAAGAACGTAGTGTACCTGGACGACCAGGAATATGGCGTGGTAAACCGCGATGGTAGCTTTACCATCAAAACACTGGGTAATATAACCAAATCGCCGGCTGTGAAAACGCTGGAGATGAGCCTGGAAGCTATAGAGAAAGGTGGCTTTGAACACTTCATGCTGAAGGAAATATACGAGCAACCCAAGGCTATTGAAGATAGCCTGCGTGGCCGTATGAATGCACAGGAAGGCTGGATAAAAATGGGTGGCCTTAGTGAATACCTGAGCCGTATAGATAAAGCAGACCGCTTTATTGTAACTGCCTGCGGCACATCATGGCACAGCGGCCTGATAGGCGAATACCTGATAGAAGACCTGGCACGTGTGTCGGTAGAAGTAGAATATGCTTCGGAATTTCGCTACCGCAACCCGATAATAAGTGAAAAAGATGTAGTGCTGGCCATATCGCAATCGGGCGAAACGGCAGACACACTGGCTGCTATAGAGCTGGCCAAAGAACGCCAGGCGCTGATATACGGCATCTGCAATGTGATAGGCTCATCCATAGCCCGTACATCGCATGCGGGTTCTTATACACACGCAGGGCCCGAAATAGGTGTAGCATCTACCAAAGCCTTTTCTACACAGATATGTATGCTGACGCTCATTGCCCTGCAGATAGCACAGCAAAAAGGTACCATACCTACATCTAAACTGCGCGCGATACTGTACGAGCTGGAAAACATACCTAAGAAGATAGAAGAAACACTGAAGCTGGATGCACAGATAAAAGAACTGGCAGCCATCTATAAAGATGCTACCAACTTCCTGTACCTGGGCAGGGGCTATAACTTCCCTGTGGCGCTGGAAGGTGCGCTGAAGCTGAAAGAAATATCATACATACACGCTGAGGGCTACCCTGCTGCCGAAATGAAGCACGGCCCTATAGCGCTGATAGATGAGGAAATGCCTGTGGTGTTCCTGGCTACGAACCAAAGTGCGTATGAGAAAATAGTATCGAACGTGCAGGAGGTGAAGGCAAGGAAAGGCAAGATAATAGCGGTGGTGAACAAAGGCGATACACAAATACGTGCACTGGCCGACCACATCATAGAAGTGCCGGAAACAGAAGAAGTATTATCTCCGCTGGTAACGATAGTGCCGCTGCAACTGCTAGCCTACCACATAGCCATTATGCGTGGCTGCAATGTAGACCAGCCGCGAAACCTGGCGAAGTCCGTAACGGTAGAATAACCATACTTAAAACACAAAAAAGAAGCCGCAATTATTTATATTGCGGTTTCTCCAATTATAGTTCAACATAAATACAAAGATTAAATGCCTTATTTATTCACTTCAGAGTCTGTATCAGAAGGACATCCTGATAAAGTAGCAGACCAGATTTCAGATGCACTTGTAGACAATTTCCTGGCTTGGGACCCCAATTCTAAAATAGCCTGTGAAACGCTGGTAACTACCGGGCAGGTAGTATTGGCGGGCGAAGTAAAATGTAATACATACATAGACGTACAAACCATAGCACGCGAGGTGATAGCTAAAATAGGCTATACCAAAAGCGAATATATGTTTGAAGCACATTCTTGCGGTGTTCTGTCTGCCATACACGAGCAGTCTCCGGACATCAACCAAGGTGTAGATAAAAAGAAGAAAGAAGACCAGGGTGCCGGCGACCAGGGTATGATGTTTGGCTACGCTACCAACGAAACGGCCAACTATATGCCACTGGCACTGGATATGGCACACCTGCTGCTGCGCGAGCTTTCGGCCATCGATCAACACCTGCAGCTTGTTGCCCAGGGAATTGTTGAAGCCGCGT
>CAMLKS010000100.1 GCA_946480675.1 uncultured Bacteroidota bacterium | reverse complement strand
ACCCACAGTTCTTTCCGGCTGTAATTGATGTCTATATCTGTCACTTCTATGCTTGGCAGTTTATCATCGTCATTGAAGGCTTCCCATTGTTTAGTTGCTGTATCCATATAAAATACGCCGACATCTGTGCCTATGAACATGGTTTTGTTCATCGTATCTATTTCTATACAGTGCACCGGCACATCAGGCAGGCCTGCTTTTATTTGTGTCCACGTACCTGCATTATACTCTGCCACCTGCGGGCCGCCATAGCCGCTGAAGGTAAGCCAGAAACGGTCTTGGTTTGCAGGGTCTACTTTTATGTCAGACACCTTACCATTGAAAGGCGGGGATAACAGTGTGAAAGTAGCCGTATTGCCTGGCGTAAAGCTGTGAGTATAATATACACGGGCTGTATTGCTACTTTGATTTTCGGCAATAGCATATATGGTAGATGTGCTGGCAGGTGTCATAGCAATACGTATCAGGTTGGTACCTGTATGCAATGCGCTGCCTTGTATAGAATACCATGAATTGCCATAGTCATTTGAGAAATAAAGATGCTGATAGCCCGCCAGCAGGTGCGATGGGTCGTGAGGGCTAACGATATAAGGTGTTATCCATGCACCATCGGGGTTGCCCGGAATGTTACCCGAAATGAAGTCATTACCCCAATTTATAGAATGGCGAGTGATATTACCGTATTGAGTAGATGTGTAGTAAGTGGTGCTATCTGTATAGTCTACCTGGCAATCCATGCCATCACCACCATTTTCATCATCCCAGAAGGCAAAACGATTGCCTTTGGTACCATTATCCTGCGCACCACCCAATATGAAATGTGATATAGGGCTTACCGCATTGCGGTAGAATTGCGTGATACCCATACCGTTTGTTATATCCATCCACAGGCTGTTATTTGCCATAGGGTTATCCGTATAGTATATACCACCGTCATTGCATTGATATAACCTGCCTGCTACCGTAGGATGGTACATCATATAGTGTTTATCGGCATGCACTTCAGCAATACCACCTATAGAATACCAGTTGGTAGATATATCCCAGTTGCTACCACCATCTGTAGAAAACCATGTATTTACACCGCCAACTGTTACGTTACTGGAATTATTGGGGTCGATGGCAATGCACAGGTCGTACCAGCCCTGGTTGCCACAATTGATAGTGCCCGAAACATCTCCGGTAAGCAGGTCTTTAGAACAGTCGGAGCCGGGGTTAAAGATGATACCGAATGTTTTTCCGGTATCTGTAGACTTGTAGATACCCCCCAGGCTGCCACTTGTTTTGGCTACTACTGCCATCACCACGTTTACATCCGTAGGCGATGTAGCCAACTCTATCCTCCACGCAGTTGCAGGAGATGAAACGGAGTTCCAATTTCTGCCACCATTTGCCGAACGGTATATTTGCGCGCTACCGTAACTATAGGTAGTAGCATACAATACATTCGTATCGGTAGGGTGTGCTAATATTTGTTTGAAGTTAGGGCCATTCACTACCCTGGTCCATGTGGTACCTGCATTATAAGATTTGTATATGCCATCGCTTGCTGCCAGTGTGATGGAATTGGTATCTACAGGATTTATCACCAACCCATTGGCCAGCCTGTATTGGTTGGTTTGCCATTTCAGGCCGGTAGTATCCCATGTTACGCCGCCATCTGTCGACTTCATGACCCCTACACTGTAAGTATCACTGGCATCCCTGTCGCCCGTACACATGTAAATGGTTTGCGGGTTCTGCGGATTTACATCAATATCCGATATGCCCAGTACAGGCAGCATATGCGATAAAGATATCCAGCTGGCGCCGTTATTCGTTGTTTTCCAGGCACCACCACCCGCGCTACCTATATATATGGTGTTGGCATCGGTAGGATGAAAAGTAACCACATTGATACGGCCGATACCCGAATACCCGCCTCCCGATGTGGTAGGCCCCTGGAACGACCAGTTGGAAGCCAGCTTACTGGCAGTAGTTTTATGTTGCTTAGGCGCATTAAAGCGCTGCCATTCCTCAAATGTTTTGGCTGTAGAAACGATATTGTCATTAGCATCCGTATGATTGCTCCAATACCAGAACCAGCGGCCGAAGTGATGATCCTTACCTTCTTTTACACGTTTACCTTCTTTTTCTGTTTTGCCTGATGGCGTACCAAACCTGTTTTCGTAAGCTTTAACAGCATCCTGCAATTTGACGGGTTTATCACTATTATCGGGCACCAGCGGCAACATAGGTTGCCCCATGGCCTGCCATCCCGTAAATAATGCGGAAACAAGTAGTATTTGTTTTTTCATTATCGGTATTTAAAAAAGGAACTAATTTTGCAGCACAAGTTAACCACAGTGGCTTGTATTATAAAATTAACTACACATTTCATGCAAAACCATGACAAATTAAAACCTATGCAGGTGCAAATACGCGAGAATGCATTGCTGGCTCGTATAGCTGCCAAAGTATTGCGCTCACCGCATATGGCCATTGTTATGAAGCGCACCATACACCTGCACAATACCTGCATGAAAGACTTTATGCAAAACAGGCGTTGGGTGCGGCATGAACTGAAACACATAGAACAGTTTGAACGCTACGGCACGCTGCGGTTCGTATCTAAATATTTGTATTACAGCATGCGCCACGGATACTGGAACAACCCGCTGGAAGTAGAGGCACGTGCGGCAGAATATGACGACAGCCTGTTGGAAAAATACCAGTGTACGGAGCCTGAACCTGCAGAATTATCATAAAACCGCTTTTACCTTTTATTAATAGCGCTTATATTTGCGCAAAATATACGGTCTTCATGCCTCAGAAAATAAAACCAACAGGACGTCAGAAATCAATGTTTCTTATCCATTTTATTGTTTTCGCCATCGCTACCGTTATAATGGTAATGATACACAGGGAACAAGGTAAAGAACAATGGGCCTACCCATGGCACGCATGGATCATTGCTGCATGGGCTCTGTCGCTGATAGGCCACTGGTGCGCTGTATATACCAGCTACGAAGACAAAGGCCACAGGGAATATACCCGCCAGGAAAACAACGGATAATGAACTATCATAGTTTAATAATATTCACCCCTTGCAATGCCGCAAGGGGTTTTTAATTTTATTGGTATAAAGCATACAGATGGATACGTCGAGGTACAAACAACTGCAACAAGAGTTTGATACGCTGAAGGATGAAAGGGCACGCATAGACGTGCTGATAGAGATGGCATTGGAGATACGCAACTTTGATATAGAGCAGGCGATGGATATTTCAGATGATATCATAGAGCGCTCGGAACTGGTAGGCTACCGCCTGGGCAAAGGCCGCGGCCTGAACCTGAAAGGCTGGTGCTACTGGCAGCAGGGCGAATATGATGAAGGGGTGGATACACTGCAGGATGCCCTTAAAATATCGCGCGATATCAATAACAAACCACTGGAGGCCCGTATCCTGAATAACCTGGGCTATATATACCGCGACCGTGGCGACCTGGCTGATGCGCTGAACCATTTTGAAGAGGCACTGAAAATAAACGAGAAGCTGGGCGATGAGGTGGCACAATCGGTAAACCTGTCGAGCATTGCCTACCTGCACTACGACCTGAACGATTATGAGAATGCGCTGGAATTTGCCCTGCGCTGCCTGCCTATATTCGAGAAGGCAAAGGATGTGCACCGGCTCAACTCATTGTACCATATCCTCGGCAATATCTACTTCAAGCAGGAACAGTCGCAGGAAGCACTGCGCTATTTTGAAGAAAACCTAAACCTCAGCGAACCCGAAACGGTATTGCACGCCATGGCCATCAGCGGCCTGGGCAAGGTGTACTATAAAATGAATGATTTTGAGAATGCCCGCAAATACCTTACAGAGGCGCTCAAACAATCGGAAGAGCTGAGCAATGTGGAAGTGCAGATCATATCGCACTACTATATAGGCCGCATGATGATGGACGAAGGCAACTATCGCCAATCGTTACAGCATATGAACGCCGCCTTTGAACTGGCAGATGAATACATGCGTAAGCACGATGTGATGAGCGTACACGAAGGCCTGTCTTTGCTGTATGATAAAATGGGCGACATACCCAAAGCTTTCTATCACCTGAAGGCATATGAGCAGATGAAGGAAGACATCTTCAAGCAAACCACTTTTAATAAGTTGCGTAACCTGCAAACACGCCAGCAGGTAGAACTGGCACAGAAAGAAAAAGAAGTGGCGGAACGTACCGCCTACCTCAAGCAACAGTTCATGGCCAACATGAGCCACGAGATACGCACGCCTATGAATGCTATAGTAGGTATGACGCGCCTGCTGCTAAGCAAGGAACCCAAGCAAGACCAGCTACGCTATCTCAATGCCATCCAGCAGTCGGCAGATAACCTGCTGGTCATTATCAATGATATTCTCGACCTGTCGAAAATAGAAGCCGGTAAGATCATTATAGAGCATACCGATTTTTCACTACGCGAAGTGATGCATAGCATCCGCGATATGCTGATGCTGCGTGCCGAAGAAAAGCATATAGACCTGCATGTAAATATAGACCCGGCCATTGCGCAGCGCCTGGTTGGCGACCCTACGCGCATCAACCAGGTATTGATAAACCTGGCGGGTAATGCCATCAAGTTTACCGAAAAAGGCTATGTGGAGGTAAGTGCGCAGCTGCAAAAGAAAGAGAATAACAAAGACTGGATACAGTTTGACATTATCGATACCGGCATCGGCATTGCCCCCGATTATGTAGGCAAGATATTTGAAAGCTTTACACAGGCAGGTACCGATATAGCACGGAAATTCGGTGGCACCGGCCTGGGCCTTACCATATCTAAACAGTTGGTAGAACTGATGAACGGGCAGATAAAAGTAAAGAGCGAACTGGGCAAGGGCACTACCTTCAGCGTATTGATACCAATGGAAGAATCGGCCGTGCAGGTAGAGGAGGAAAAAAGCGATGTGGTAAATGAGAAGGTGCTGCAGCTACTGAATGATACTAAAATATTGCTGGTAGAAGACAATGAATTTAATCGCATGGTGGCGGAAGATACATTAAAGGAACTGCTGCCAGGCATTACTATAGATATAGCCGTGAATGGTGAAGAAGCCGTGAACCGTGTGCAGGATACCCGCTACGACTTTGTGCTGATGGATATACAAATGCCCGTGATGGATGGCGTAACGGCTACGCGCACCATACGCACCACCCTTGCCCCACCTGCCTGCGATACCAAGATCATAGCAATGACAGCCAATGTATTGCAGGAAGATGTGAAGCAATACTTTGCCATAGGAATGAATGCCTATGTCTCCAAACCATTTCAAACAGATGAGTTGCTGCTGAAAATGGCTGCCGTGATGGAAAATAATAATGTGCAGGACACCATGCAAGGCACCAACGCCAACCAAAACACTATAGTGGCCGAACCAACGATGCCATCATTGCCCGATAAGGTGACGGACATGCAATTTCTCATGCAGTTTACCAACAATAATGAGGAAAAGATGAAGAAATACATCGGCATGTTTCTTGAAAATGGCCCGCGGCTGCTTACCAACATACAGCAGGGTCTGGCAAGTAAAGACTACCCTGCCGTGAAGATAGCAGCCCATTCTATGAAGCCGCAATTATCGTA
The DNA here is from genome assembly GCA_946480675.1 of uncultured Bacteroidota bacterium. The sequence continues at coordinate 2,296 of CAMLKS010000100.1, read as the reverse complement.
TATGGGTGTGAAAGAGGATGTGAGCCACATCTTCCTGATAGAGCAAACGGCCGGTGAATCTGCCCACTTCGAAAGGTTGCCCACACTGGTAGCAAACTTGCAACGGGTGTGCGAGCAGGCATTCAATGAATTGAAAAACGTTTATTAAACAAGGTTTAACATAGAATGATAAGAATCAGCACGCTACAGGCATTACCTGTAGGTACCTTTGCGTAAAAGGATGGCTCGTATCTTTTGAATTCTAAATATTTTTTCTATTTTTCTAAGAAATTGAACTTTTAACACTCATGGCTACAGACAACTCGCGCTACATTTTCCTGGTGGATGATGAACCCATCCAGAATGAAATGCTGAAAGACTACTTGTCAGAAAGGTTTTTATATAATATTAAAACTTTCGACAATGGCGAGGACGCGATCAGCAACCTTCACCTGAACCCCGAAATAATAGTGCTGGACTATCACCTGAGCTCTCAAAAATCAAATGCACAGAATGGTGTAGCCATCCTGAAAAAGATAAAAGAAAAAAGTCCGCAAACACAGGTTGTCATGCTATCGGGCCAGGATAAGATAGATGTGGCTATCGATAGTATGAAATATGGTGCTTATGATTATGTGGTAAAAGGTGAAACGGCCTTTTCGCGTATGGAAAATGTGCTGAATAATGTAAGCGAACTACACCGTATGAAAACCATTAATGGTTCATATAAGAAAACAATTGCTTTTCTTTCTGTTATCATAGGTTTGATAGTATTGCTGGCGCTATACCTGCTATTCTTCACAGATGCGTATTCGCATATGTAATAGCCGTATTCTCTTTACCGATTAAGCACATTTTTAACAGTTATCTACTTAGATTTGCTGCTTCTAACAGCATTATTTCCATGCAATTAGCCAAAAGACTGGACCGTATATCAGAGCCCCAAACAATAAAGATGGCAAAGCTGGGCCGTGAGTTGAGAGCACAAGGCTGCGACCTCATAGACCTGAGCCTTGGTGAACCCGATTTCAGTACGCCTGCATTTATTTGCCGGGCAGCTACTGAAGCTATGAACGAAGGCTATACAAAATATACACCGGTAGTAGGTTATCCCGAGTTGCGAAAAGCCATCAGCGAAAAGCTGAAACGCGATAACGGGTTGGATTATGCTATAGATGAAATCATTGTATCTACAGGTGCCAAGCAATCGCTGGCCAATGCGGTACTGAGCCTTGTAAACCCCGGTGATGAGGTAATTATACCTACACCATATTGGGTTACGTATAGCGCATTGGTATCACTTTCTGAAGGAAAAGTAAAGTACATAGACTGTACCATAGATACCGATTTTAAACTAACACCAGACAGGCTGGAAGCAGCTATTACACCTAATACAAAACTGTTTATATTCTCATCGCCCTGCAACCCTACAGGCAGCGTATATTCTAAGGGCGAACTGGCGGGGCTGGCAGAGGTCTTCAAGCGCCACCCGCATGTAGGCATCATCAGCGATGAGATATACGAATACATCAACTACAACGGCAGCCACGAAAGCATAGCACAGTTTACAGAACTGAAAGACCGTGTGGTTATCGTAAACGGCATGTCTAAAGGCTTTGCCATGACGGGCTGGAGGTTGGGTTACCTGGCAGGCCCTAAAGACCTGGTACAGGCCTGTGAAAAAATGCAGGGTCAGTTTACTTCAGGCACCAACTCTATTACGCAGCGTGCATCTATCGCTGCTTTATCCGGCAGCCTTGAGGAAACCTATAAAATGCGTGATGCTTTCCGCGAGCGCAGGGATTTTGTCATTGATGCACTGAGCCGGATAGAAGGCATCCGCATCAACAATCCCGAAGGGGCATTCTATGCATTCCCCAATATCAGCGCCTTCTTCGGCAAATCAGATGGTACTACTACCATCAACAACGATGAAGATTTTTCGATGTACCTGCTGCACAAAGCACATGTAAGCACGGTGAATGGTGCTGCTTTTGGCAATGCCAATTGCATCCGCATATCATTTGCTACATCTATGGAAAAGCTGCAGGCTGCTATGGAGCGCATCCGCAAAGCACTGTCGGAACTGAAATAAGTTAACGCTGTTTACTGAACAGGGTACAGGGCTTCCAGATTGGTAAGCTTGGGGATAATCTTGTTATACACGCTATCCAGCTTATCTGGGTTTCTTTTGTACCATGCGATGCTTTTAGCAAACACTTCCGGCGTTACATTATGATGACGGTAAATATCGTTGTAGTAGCGCGCCAGTGAATCCATATTCTTATTGGTCACATAATGTTCGCTGTCATCTACT
>CAMLKS010000099.1 GCA_946480675.1 uncultured Bacteroidota bacterium | reverse complement strand
ATCTACTAACTAAACAGGCAATTTGCAGACTCCTTCACGTATTTGCATTTATGGTACTTCCACTTTGCGTCATCATTATATAATTGTTCAAATAGGTCTTTACTCATAGAATACCCAAAACTGTGGAAGATCATTGTCAAAATCATATCATAAGCTCTAAAGACTCCTTTGTTTACATCGGCAATCATTTTTGCTGATTCAAAACCTATTGTATTGCCTTTTTCGAAATTACTTAATTGTTCATCTATCTGCTTTTTTGAAGGATGTACATACGCACATGCTTTGTAGAAAAAGTCTTTTACCTCACTTTTAAAGTTTGAAGCGACAGGTCCAGTAAAAGGTGTGGAGTAGTGGTCTATTACTTCAATCGATGAATTAGGTATCTCATCTTTTAGATATTGAATTTTTACTTGGAGCTCTTGTCCCATTTTAGCATAATCGACAATGACGTATTTAGTTACCATCTCAATAAGATATCTCAACTCCCTCTTAACTGTATTGTGAACACCATTCTGTATCATCATATCGATAGCAATCGCAGATTGAATTATATCGTCTATTGCCCTTATACAAAGAAACTTTTCATAAATATCTCCACCTCTTGTTGAATAAGCAGATATTATTCTTAATGTATTGACAAAATCTAATGTGATGTCATTGATGTACTTTAGTTCCTGTTGATATTGTTGGGAACTATAAACCTTTTCTTTCCAATCAGACGTTTTCTTTTTGAGAGATTCAATTATGTTTTTTCTCAATTCTTCAATCGGGTCTTCCATGATTTTGTTGTTTTAACATCGGCTGGCTCTTAAATGTACGCACATCCAACAAGAATCAAATACTGACCCTGAAAACTGCACACCCTTGAAAATCGAAGGAGATGAAACTATCAAACTCGCTATTGGTTCGAAATCCAGCAAAATTGACTTAGTTGGACTCGAATCACCTACCACAGAAAATGAACTGTTTGTAAACGCAACAATTAACAGCATAACAAAAGCCGCTGAATTTCAGCGGCTTTTTCAGTGATCCCGTTGGGACTCGAACCCAAGACCCATACATTAAAAGTGTATTGCTCTACCAACTGAGCTACAGGATCAATTCCCCGATTGGGAGCGCAAAGATACGCAAGGATGCATTTTTACAAAACCTTTTTTAAACTTTTTTTTGCGATAATAACGAAACCCGCTGCCACTGCGGCTATTAATGGATAGAAAAGATAATCATTTAAGGTTTTTCATTGATTTTAGCAATCCCCCGATTGTCATATTTCTATCATTATACCTGCAATAATTTTTAATTGAAGTTTAATCTAAGTATTTTGCTTGTCTTCAATAACATTCCAGTTTTTTATAAATGAAAAAAGCTCTATTTGCATTGGGTATGGTGGCTATCTCTGTCCCATCATTTGCCCAGGATCACAAGCACGTAGATTATACCATTTCGGCTTTCGATGGGTATAACCAGCTTGGCATCGCAAACAAAAAGGCAGTAACTGCCTCGCAGCGCAGCGTGCAGGCTGCTTTCCCCGGCTTCTATGCTTCAACAGACAAACTGACGGGCCAGGTGCGCGATATTTACGGTAAAGCTATGGTAGTGCCCGGTATGTCTATTGCCGATAAGATGGCCTACCTGATGGATAACAACCTGAAACAGTTGGGTATCAATAAATCGGAATGGCGCCTGCAGAAGATTACGGATGCGCCACATGCTTCTTTTGCATATTACGAGCAGTATATCAACGGTCGTAAGGTCGTTTTCTCTCAGCTGATGGCGCGCTTTACAAAAGATGGCCGCCTGCAGCGTATCTCATTGAAATCGTATGGCCAGCCGGAGGAAATAACAGGCACGGCGCCTGCTGTTACCCGCCAGGCTACACTGGATGGTAAGGCACTGAATGCAGATATGAATGCTGTTATGAATGTGCAGTCGAAAAACGTTGATAATGAATGGGAATGGTTTCCCGTACCCGGCAACAATGGCTACACATTGCAACCGGCATGGCACTATACCGTATCCGGCCTCAGCAGGCACGATGAATATATGCCCGTAGCCCTAACAGGTTATGTAAATGCTATGACGGGTGAGGTTCTGTATCGCATCAACGAGGTGAAGGAAGAAGTGGACCTGGTAGTAAAGGGGAATGTATATAAAGACAACATGGTAGACCCGCCATCAGACCAGCCGCTGGCCAACCTGTTTATTGTACTGGGTGCCAATACCGATACTACAAATGACGCCGGCTATTATGTAGATAACAGTACCAATCCACCTGCCACTGTAGATGTGAAACTGCAGGGCAAATGGTCTACGGTGCGTGTTGGCAGTGCATCCGGTACTATACCGTCTGTCAGTACTACGGTAAATGGCAATGGTACTACGTTTATATACCCACCTACCGCTCCGGCAGGTGTGCCCCATATCAATGCATACTATCATACCAACCGTATGCACGATTTCATGAAACAACATTACCCCGATGCCAGTGGCTTTACGGGCCTGGATAATTCGCTAACCACCGTGGTGGAATTATCAGCAGCCGGTGGTGGTTGTAATGCATTCTATAATGGGGCCTCTATCAACTTTTATGAAGAAAATAGCGGTTGTAATTCATTTGCCAACATTGGAGATGTAGTGTACCATGAATACGGGCACGGCATCAATGGCCGCTTTTATGGTTTTATAAAAGGTAGCGGTGGCATGAGCAATGGTGGCCTTAACGAAGGTTATGCAGACGTATGGGCACTGAGTGTTACCAAAGACCCTGTACTGGGCCGTAAAGCTTTCAAAGGCGGCGGCAACATCCGTACCTACAATGCTACACCTAAAAGGTATCCCATGGAATGGACAGGCGAGGTGCACGATAATGGTGAAATAATTGCAGGTGCATGGTGGGATTTTGGCGTGAATATCAATAGCGCAGATACCATGACCCTGTTGTTTGCAAAAACACTGTATGATGTGCCTGATGGCCCTGAAGGTACTGAGCTGGAAGTGTACCAGGAAGTACTACGCTCTGCACTGATTAATGATGATAACGATGCAGACCTGGCAAATGGTACGCCGCATATGAAGCAATTGGTAGACGCATTTGCACGCCATGGTATCTTTATGATGGGCGAAGCGTTGCTGGAACATACAGAACTGGATAACCGCGAGCAGGAAAACACAGAGATACCTGTAACCGCCAACCTGGTACTTACAGAGCCTGCCTTCTTCCAGCAAATGAAACTGGTATATCGCAACCGTGCTGTAGGCACATGGGATACGCTGGCGATGACTAATGGCGGCAATACAGCTACAGGCGGTGTTATCTTCAATGCTACTATACCCGGCCAGCCTGCCAGGTCTATTATCGAATACTATTTTGTGGTGTACGATATTACAGGCACAGGCGGCCACTCTTTCCCTAACAGGTACAATGCGTCTTTCGATGCCGCACAGGTAACCATCCCTTACCAGTTTGCTATAGGTGTAAGGAAAACACGCGGTACGTCTTTTGAAGAAACATCTACCGACTGGTCGCTGGCCGAGGCTTCAGATAATGCTACGGGTGGCGATTGGATACATGCAGTGCCCGTTCAGTCTACCTGGAAGCCTTTCGGTTCCAATCTGAGCCTTATAGCGCAAACAGGTGCAGACCACACCAGCGGTGCCGGTAAGTGCCTGGTAACGGGTAATGGCGTATCAGCTACAACCAACTATAATTCGGCAGACGTAGACAACGGTAAAACAACCGCTACTACACCGACGCTCGACCTCACAGGATTCAACAAGCCTATCATCGAATATTACAGGTGGCATGGCAACGACCGCGGTGGTAGAAATACAAATCCGCGTACAGACCTGTGGCGTGTGCAAATCCGTGATACTGCTTCTTTATTGTGGAGGACTGTTGAAAGTACCTACCAGGCCGATTATGAGTGGAGGAGAAGGATATTTGCTGTAGATGAATATCTGACATCGAGCAAGTATGTGCAGATGCGTTTTGTAGCTACCGATGCTGTTAACAGTTCGAAAGTGGACAATGGACAAAACAACGTAGAAGCTGCGATAGATGATTTCTTCATTTATGAAGGATGGGCTACCGGCGTTGCAGAACAGCCACAACGTATGGACCTGCACGTATATCCTAACCCCGCAGATAATACTGTAACGGTTACATTGCCTATCGGCGTAGCGGGTAACATTTCCCTGTTCGACCTGACAGGCCGTGCATTGTTTACGCAAACAATGGATGCCGGTACCGTTAAGTACACATTCAATACTGCTTCATTGGCAGATGGGCAATATATGCTCATCATGCAAACCAGCAATAAAACAATACAAGCACAGAAAATAGTGGTAAAACACTAATGGTTCTGTTCTGATATTTTAAAAGGGCTGCCAATTGGCAGCCCTTTTTTTACTTATTCAGTATCGTGATTTTTGAAGACCGCGATATGCCACCGGGGTTGATGCCCGGTTTGCCTTCGGGTATATCCATCTTCAGGTTGGCATAGTAAGAAACCCACACAGGGTAATAGGCATCGCTGCCCGGTATGCGGAAGGTCATCGGTTCCAGTGCGAAGAAAGGTTTATTTCCATTGGCCTTTTTGAAGGCATCGTATATCATTTCAGAGCAATAATATTTCTTATTGTTGTAGATGAAAACATCATCGTAAGGGATGCCCTTATAGCGCAGTGCTACCTTTATAGCTTTCTGTGCCAGCGGTTTGTATGCCTGCTTTACGCGACCTACATATACTTTATTGCCCGACCGTGAAAGAAATGCGGCTAATGGTGTCAGGTGTACATCTTTGCCTATGGCTTCTATAATGAAAATGCTGTCCTTCTGAATGGTTACCAGCCCTATGTGCGAAAAGTCGTGCCCGTCAAAGCCTTCCGTTACTTCTTCTATCGCATTGCATATAGGCCCGCAGTCCATATCCTGAAACAGCAAGTCGCCATTTTGCAATGGGGGCAGGTCGTGGGTTTGTGCCATGCCTGCGCAGCAATACAATAGAGCAAAGCCTAGGGAAATGTTTTTAAGCATGTAATGGTTTGAGGCAAAAGTAAGCATTAGAGGCCTGAACTGTTTCGGGGTGGTGGTTTAACCGCAAGTTATAACAGCACAAGCATATGTCATCTGCCAAAATTTCGCTACATTAGTAGATACAAACAGCTATAGAATGAATAAAATATATGCACTTGCTTTGGGCGCTTTAATAGCATTTTCGGGATGCAGTAAGAAAGAAGGCAAGGACAACACCGCACTAACCTTTAACAACCGCGTGAATAAGGATGTGGTGCTGAGCGTGTACCGTAGCATGGAAGATTATGGCAATAATGTAAGCCCGCTGGTACGAAAAGTATTGAAAAAGTCCACCATTACTACCATACCTGCCAGCGAAATACCATTGGGTAAAACCTACTATATGGACTGGCATACAGACGATTATTATTACAGCAACTGGTTTAACGATATGTACCCGCAAAATGGGGCACAGGTAGCATTTCTGCCTTCAGAGGGTAATAATACCTATTTCATAGAGAGTGCATTTACAGGATATGCCCGCCAGGCATTCCTGAAAACGGACGACCTTTCCAGCAAATGGAGGGCAGTAGATGCCTACCTGGTAAGTGCATCTACTGGTTATGTGTCTTTCTGGGGTAGTATGAGCGAGGCTGAAAAGTATAAAGAGCTGACAGTACACAAAAACTTCACCGCTGATTTTACCTACAGGAATGGTTCGGGCCAAACCACTACCGATAAGCTGAATTTTAAAGTGCACCGTTTGAACGATCCGTATATCGAATTTATGAGTGCAGAGGGTGCCAGCCTGGGCTATATATCGGCAGGTAAGCTGCCTACCGGCACACCACCGGAATACCGCGCTGAAACAAGGGATACTATGATGGCCCTGTTTCCTAATTCTGAGTATTATTTCATGATGGTGCGTAATTAATTTAAGACCCTTATTTTATGCGATATACGATCATTGCCATTATAGCGCTGTGTACGGTAATAGCCTGCAAAAACACTAAAAAAGCTGTAGCCAAAACGCCACCGCAAACCGTAGCGACAGAGCCACGCCCTTTTAAGGTAGATACCATTACACCTATGCTGAAACTGGCACCTGAACCTAACGGTTCTATGATGATAACGAATGTGCAGGTATATGTAGTAACTAAAAACCAGCCCGCAGCAGGCGTAAGGGTAGTGCTGGCCAATGGTGAAACGAAGAACTATATTCTGCCGCAAATACAAAACCTGGAAACCTTCAGCTTCGGGGGCAATATGAAAATACCCGTGCCTAAAGGCGCGCATGTGATAATAGATGTTTTTGACGGCACTACTTCCAAACCCATGCAGGGCAAAATGGTAGTAATGGGCTACCACGAATAATCCGTGTATAATGAGTATGATAAAAATATCCCTGGCACTGGCAGTGCTGATGTCCGTAATTTGTTTTGCAGCCTGCTCATCGGGCAAAAAAGCAACCGGTAATGCAACCACAGTAGCAACGGCTAAACCAGATAGTGCCAATGCGCCTATAGTGAGGCCGGTAACCAACAGGCCTGCCATGCAGAAGGCCCCGGTACCGGTTTATGACAAGTAAGGTAGTGTATGTCAATAATATACCAGCATAGATAATTTAGAAGTTATCAATTTTACATTAAATGCGGTATTTATGAATATTTTATTATCTTTACCTACTCAATAAATCACTTATGCCACCCAAAGCAAATCATATAAAAGATGTGAAGCCGATACAGCTGAAGCAGGCAGCAGCTATCCTTATGAAGAGGCGTAATGTTGCTACCAAAGGTGAGATGGCTGAAAAGATAAAGGTGACACCCTATTATTATTCAAAAGTGATAAACGGGGAAACGCCATTGACTCAGGCTTTTCTGGATAAATTCCTGAAATATGCACGTGCCGGCAGCGTAAATGAAATACTGGCATCGAAGAAGCCACCCCGCAATATGTATGAGGTGATAGCAGAGGGATTGCAGAACTACATGGAGGTGCGCAAAGTGACACAGGCCGAACTGGCACAACACCTGAAAACAGACCAGCAGATATTAAGCCGCATACTGCACTGCAAAAAGAAACTCTTTAGCCCCGATATGCTGCTGGAGATATTGAGACTTATTAAATACAAAATCTAGAATTTCATACGATATATTAAAAATGCCCCCGCAGCTTACGGGGGCATTTTTTTGGCCTATATTAGCACCGAAAATAAAAAGCAGATGAAGACCGTATTGCGTTTTGCCACCCTTGCCATGTTACTGCTTGCTGCATGTAAAGATAAAAGTAATGACACTGCAGAAACAGGTACGGAACCCACCGACAGCGTGAGCACAGAAGTAGCAGCACCTAAGCTGATAGCTTACAGCGTGGTAGCAGAATACCCGCACGATACCAAAGCATTTACGGAAGGGTTGCAGTTTGTAGATGGCTACCTGTATGAAAGTACGGGGCAATACGGCAGCTCGGAACTGCGGAAAACGGATTTGAAAACCGGTAAGGTATTGGAGCAGAAAAAACTGGATAGCCGCTACTTTGGAGAAGGGCTTACAGTGTTGAACGGGAAAATATACCAACTGACCTACAAGGAGAAGACAGGTTTTGTGTACGACCTGAAAACCATGAAACAACTGCAAACATTCAGCTTTGTAAATGAAGAAGCCTGGGGGCTTACCAATGATGGTACCAGCCTGATATATACCGATGGCGGCAGTAAGCTATACTTTATGGACCCTGCTACCATGCAGGTGACAAAACAGGTAGAAATAACCGACCAGTACGGCCCGGTGCTGGAAGTGAATGAACTGGAATTTATCAATGGCTATATTTATGCCAACCAGTGGACACGCGACCTGATACTGAAAATAGACCCCGCTACGGGCAAGGTAATGGCTATAGCAGATATGCGCGACCTGCGCCA
>CAMLKS010000098.1 GCA_946480675.1 uncultured Bacteroidota bacterium | reverse complement strand
ATCAAGGAAATGAATACAGTGGAAGGACAGGACATCACTGCTTTCCTTGGTTATAACCCTTTGTTCACTTCTATAGGTATGAAGGTGAACGCCCGCTACGTGAACCCTGACAGCCTGACCAAGATCAAGCAATTCATTTTACAAAGCAATGTGGTGCGCGATGTTACTTATCCTACTATGGTGGTGGAACAGATGAACCACAACTTCCGCCGCATCAGTATCATACTTGCTGCTATATCATTGCTGCTGTTCGCGATAGTGGTGATACTGATAGATAACACTGTGCGCCTGGCTATGTTCAGCAACCGCTTCCTGATAAAGACGATGCAGATGGTGGGTGCTACACGCCAATTCATATCGCGCCCGTTTGATAAACGTGCGGCACTGAACGGCGTTATCAGTGGGGCGATATCTGTTGCCGGCCTGTGGATCGTTATATCGTTTGCAGAAGCACAGCTACCCGCACTGAAGGCACTGCATGCACCGGCCCTGCTGGTGATACTGATGCTGGGCATGCTGGTGATGGGTGTCATTATATCGGTAGTGAGTACCCACCGCTCTGTAGTGAAATATTTAAAAATGCACGTAGACGACCTTTATTAATTTTCTTTTTATAATATTGCAATCATGGCAACAACCAAAACGAATAAAGACTTAACACCTAAAGGCAATCAAACCTTTTTGTTTGACAAGAGTAACTATATGTGGATGATAGGTGGTGTGGTGCTGATATTGCTTGGCTTTATACTGATGGCCGGCGGTAAGAGCGAAGACCCTAACAAGTTTGATTACGAAGCCATCTACAGTGCACGCCGTATAACAGTAGCACCGCTGATGATATTGATAGGCTTTGCGGTGGAGATATATGCCATCATGAAAAAGCCTGCTAGCGCTGCATAATAACGCTTAAAATACATTCAATAAAAAATGCCGTTCACTGAACGGCATTTTCATTTTCAATATGTTCGAACAACGCTAGTTAAAGACCTTATCTATAACCCGGAATATACGCTGCATATCATCGGCTGTAAGATTAGAACCTGAAGGCAGGCATAGGCCATTTTCAAACAACTTTTCAGAAGTGCCATCGCCATAGAAAGGGCTATCCTTGAATACAGGCTGCAGGTGCATCGGCTTCCATAAAGGGCGCGATTCTATATTCTCTTCATCCAACGCGAACCTTAATGTTTCGCGGGTGATGCCGCCTGTTTCGGCAGGGTCTACCAATATCGTGCTCAGCCAGCGATTGCTGAAATAGCCCGCAGGTTCATCCAATAAAGTAATGCCTTTGATACCTTTCAGCTTATTGTAATACTGCTGATATACGGCACGGCGTTGGTCTATACGGTTAGCCAGCACCTCCATTTGTCCGCGGCCGATGCCGGCGCAGATATTGCTCATGCGATAATTGTACCCTATATGTGTATGCTCGTAGTGCGGGGCTGCATCGCGGGCCTGTGTAGCCAGGAAGCGTGCTTTTGCTACTGTAGCCGCATCGTGTGCAACCAGTGCACCACCGCCCGATGTGGTAATAATTTTGTTGCCATTGAACGACAAGATGCTCATAGCACCGTATGTGCCGCACATCTTGCCATCTATATGTGAGCCCAGTGCTTCTGCCGCATCTTCTATCACGGGGATATTATACTGTGCTGCTATAGCCATTATCTCCTGCATTTGGGCAGGCATGCCATACAGGTGCACAGGTATGATAGCTTTAAGTGTTTTGCCCTTCGCTATCCTGTCTTTTATAGCCGCTTCCAGCCATTGTGGCGACATGTTCCAAGTATCCGTCTCGCTATCTACAAACACAGGCACAGCCGAAAGATATGCAATGGGATTGGCAGAGGCTGAGAAAGTCATGCTCTGGCAGATCACCTCATCGCCGGGCTGCACGCCTGCCAGTATCAATGCCAGGTGGATGCCCGCGGTACCTGCACTAAGCGCTGCTGCATGCACATCTTCCTTCAGGAAAGCTGTAATATCCTTTTCAAAATTATCAACGTTTGGCCCCAGTGGTGCTACCCAGTTGGTATCAAAAGCCTCGTGGATATAGTTGAGTTCCGTACCGCCCATGTGTGGCGAAGAGAGCCATATTTTTGGTTTCATGTGTGTGCTACAATTCTTTAATCTTAATGATACGTGCCGGGTTGCCTACTACCGTAGCGCCATCGGGCACATCTTGTATAATCACTGCACCTGCACCTACGGTGCACCACTTACCTATCTTTTTACCGGGAATAACTATGGCGCCTGCACCTACGTGCGTACCCTCGCCTACTATTACATTTCCACACAGCGTTACATTGGGTGATACATGCACATAGTTGCCAATGATGCAATCATGATCGACCACAGCATTGGTATTAATGATGCAGTGCCTGCCAATGATAGCATCTGAATTAATAGACACCCCCGCCATTACTACCGTGCCGCCTTCTATGCTTACAGATTTTGCTACTATAGCCTTAGGGTGCATGGCGCTGTGAAACACCGTATGCGCAGGCAGGCTACCTACTATACGCCTGCGCGTAGTATTATCGCCTATAGATATAATAACAGGCGTATCGGCACTTAGTATCTTAGTATCGGGCAATGTGGCGTAATAACCGCATAACGGGCCTTTGGGTGCATCATCCCAAACCTTTATCTCGCGGATGCCATTCAGCTCCAGTATATCTATGATAACCTTTCCATGCCCGCTGGCGCCATATACTATCATGCAGCTTCTTGTTTTGGAGAACCTTTGAATTTTTCCATCGTAGTAACATCCGTCTGGTTCACACCTTTTGCACGAAACACCTTGGCCACTGTCATGAACAGGATGCGGATATCCAATGCCAAAGATACATGGTCTACATAGTACACATCATGCCGAAACTTATCTTCCCATGATATGGAGTTGCGGCCATTTACCTGTGCCCACCCCGTAATACCGGGTTTTACATCGTGCCGGCGCGCCTGTTGTGCATTGTACAGCGGCAGGTATTCTACCAAGAGCGGGCGTGGACCGACGAGGCTCATGTCGCCCTTTAAAACATTTATCAGTTGCGGCAATTCATCGAGCGATGTTTTGCGTACTATCTTTCCTATGAGGGTGAGCCTGTCCGCATCGGGTAACGGGTTGCCTTGTGCATCTTTCTTATCGTTCATGGTTTTAAACTTCACGATACGGAAGATGCGGCCGTGCTTGCCGGGACGTTGCTGAAAGAAGAATGGCTTACCATTGTTCGCAATAAACAACAACACAGCCGTCAGCAGGATGACCGGTGACAATACCACCAGTATTATCAATGCTATCAGTGCATCAAATAAAGGCTTAATGAAGTTGCGATACATCTTGTCTAATCCAATGGTCTACAAAACCATCTGCCAGTTGCGAAGTGAAATCTTTAGAGCAATTGACAGCATTTGAGGCATATACATCATGCTGCGCCGCAGTAGTGCGGAGTATCTTATCTACCGTCTGGTCTATTTCATTCTCTTTGAAATAGATGCCGGCATTGTATTTATCCAGCAGGCGGGCTATTTCGGAAGATTCATTTACCATAGCCAGTACCGGTATGCCACTTGCCAACAGGTTGAATGTTTTACTAGGTACAGAGCTATTGGTAGCTGCTATATCGAGGGTTACATAGCCCCAGGTAGCGATGGATAACAGGTTTGGCAAGTCGGCAAAAGGCACGGGGTCTTTTAGCGTTACATTATCCATACCCGCGGCTAATGCTTGCAGTTGTGCTTTTTTGCCACCATTACCTACTATTATTACCTGCCATTCAGGATGGGCAGATAACTTCTTTGCCAGCTCTATTAAATATTCCAAAGGATGGGTTAACCCAAGGTTTCCAGAATAAAGGATAATGTGCTTCCCTTCAAGCTCCCATTCCTGTTTAAAATCTCTTGATGATGCCTGTGTTGCTTCTGTGGCTTTATTCCACACCGGTATCAATTCCACCTTATCTTTTGCTGCAGCAGGCAGGTATTGCTGTATCGCCTGCTTTAGTCCCTCGCCTATTGTAAAGATGCGCTGTGCATGCGGCAGCACCTTACGGTTTCGCCTCTGCCAGCGCTTTACAAATACATCTTTTACAAACCCACCTTTGAAGCCCGAAAGTACATCGGGATACAGGTCGTAGATAAGGCATGCGTATTGCATCTTTTCGATGCCGGGTGTAAATACAAACAGTGGCGGATTGGATACGAAGAAGAACTTTGTGTTCGCAAGGTCTTCCTGCTTTATCCTATCCTTCATCCATTTGTAGAATGCCCACCAGGAACCGAAACGTTTCGTAAAAGTTTCCCTATTGTATGCCGGGCCTTGCTGTAGGGTAACATTTGCAGGCAGTTCGTTCATATCATAATCGAACGTGCCGTACCATGCTTCGATATTACTGTGCGGCAAACGCTGTACGAATGCTTTTATAATATCGGCAAACAGGTAGTTAGCCGTCTGGTTAATCAATATGATCTTTTCTTTACCCACGGTTATCTTTCTATAATGCAATTCTCCAGCACCAGCATATCCATTTTGGTACGCAAGAAGCAATCCAGTGCTTCGGCGGGCGTATTTACGATGGGTTCATTTTCATTGAAAGATGTATTGAGCAAAATGGGTATGCCCGTCTTTTGCCTGAAGGCATCTATCAATGCATAGTATTTGGGTGATACCGACTTGTCAACACTCTGCAGGCGGCCGGTGCCATCTACGTGCGTAACAGCAGGTATCAATGTGTGTTTCTCTTTCTTTATCGGGAATACTTTTTCCATGAACGGCACATTCTCTGAATATTCAAAGAACTCAGGAACATACTCCTTTAATATAGAAGGTGCAAACGGGCGGAAACTTTCGCGACGTTTGATCTTGGCATTCAGCAAATCTTTCGCATCGGCACGCCTTGGGTCAGCAAGGATAGAGCGGGCACCCAATGCACGCGGGCCAAACTCTGCCCGACCCTGAAACCAACCGACTACGCCGGCATTTATGAGGCGGTCGGATATGTAGTTATAAAAATCAGCGCCATCCATACGCTTGTATTCTATATTGCGCGATTTCAGGAATGTTTCTATTTCATCGTTGCTAAACCTACTACCCGTGTATGCAGAATAGATAGGCTGTGCGCGTGGCTTATCGAGTAATTGATTGTACACATAATAAGCACAACCCATAGAGATACCTGCATCGTGGCCAGCTGACGGGATGTACAGGTTATCGAAATCGGAATTGGCCAATATCTTGCCATTGGCTACAGAGTTTTGCGCCACACCACCTGCTATGCACAGGTTTTTCAATCCGGTACGTTTCTGCAAATGGTTTACGATGTGGAATATCAGCTCTTCTGTAAACCGCTGAACAGATGCAGCAATGTCTTTATGATACTGTGTCAGCTCTTCGCCTTTCGCACGTGCTTTTCCAAACTTTTCTTCAAATAGTGGTGCATACAGGCTGCCTACAAATGGGATATGGTCATCGCCGTAGGTTACTACTACATCTTTAGCCGACTTGAAGTAAGCCTGGTTCCATGTAAACAAACCATCTTCGGTAAAAGTTATGATGTCGCGTATCTTATCTACATACTTCGGCTCACCGTAAGGTGCAAGGCCCATTACTTTATACTCATCGCCATAATGCGGGAAACCGAGATACTGTGTAAACGCTGTGTAGAAAGTACCCACTGAAACCGGAAAATCTATAGAATCTATTACCTCTATTTTATTGCCACGGCCTATGCCTATCATAGTACTGGTAAAATCGCCCGAGCCATCTATAGAAAGCAGTGCTGCTTCCTGGAACGGACTGGCAAAGAATGCAGACGCCAGGTGGCTGCGATGGTGTTCTACCTGGTGTATCTTAGGCTTGATAACTGATGCCGGTATGCCAGACATACGTGATAGTTCTTCTTCAAGCGAAGCTACTTTTTTAGTATTGCTAAGCCTGTTCAATACGGTTTTGATGCCACCCTGCGGATTCTTCAGCAGGTATAGCATTTTCTTATTCAGCTTTGCTTTAGGATCTCTGCCTATGGCTATATGATCCACTTCATTGAGCGTGATACCTAGTTCATTCAAACAAAACTGAATGGCTTTTTCGGGGAACCCTGCCCAATGCTTCACACGGGTGAAACGCTCTTCTTCTGATGCAGCAATAAGCGCTCCGTCTTTCAGGATAGCAGCACTTGAATCAGCATGGTATGCGTTAATACCTAAGATTATCATAAACTATTTTTCTTGACTAATTAATGGGTAAACATGGTTTTATACCCTGCCATGATAGCAGGTGTATTTATCCTGCTGCCTGCATATGCTGCAGCGGCATTAGATATAGCGGTGTATGTATCATTATTTACAGATGCCAGCGCATCTATAGCAATAGACATTTCATTTACATCTTCCACACTTACATTATATCCGGCATTGCTAGTAGCTAATCCATTCCATGGCGTATAATGGCTGGTGATGACAGGCTTGCCGGATGCCAGCGCTTCGTATATGGCATGCCCGAAGTTTTCACTTTTGCTGGGCAATATAAATGCATGGTAATTATTTAAAGCTGCTGTTACTTGCTCCGGTGGTACCGGCCCTTTATAATGCACCTTTACATTTGAAGGCAGGGAACCAATAGTAGCCTGGCACTCTTCCCAGTACGCTTCATCTTTTACCGGGCCATAGATATCATAAGTAATATGATTACGGCATTGTTTCAAAGCATTCAGCACCAGCAATATGTTTTTCATAGGGCTGATAAGTGCTACGGACACCAGTTGAAGCATGCCCGGCTGCTTTGCTAATGGCTTTGGAGCCGTTATGGCTTTGGGTAAGTTAGCAACCACCAATGTTTTAACACGATTGCCAAAAGTCTTTTTTATAAATGCAGCTTCTTCATCGGCGGTAGCATGAAAGATGATTCGTTTATGAACACCTGTAAGCTTTAAACCTGTGATAAACAATTTCTTTTTAAACGCTTTTTGTGATAAAGCACCGGGGTGCAACATACCTCTTACCGAAAGAATTTTCTGCGCTTTGGTTTTGGTTTGCAGTGGTATTATTGAGTATTGTTTTGAGAACAGGCCATTAACAAACAGCACATCCGGCTTAACCGTATTCAATATATCCCTGAATTTTTCCTTATTCTCTTCAGAACGATAGTAAACCTTCGTATTCGGTAAGAAGCTTACCCACTCATCGCGCTTTACATTCAATGTACTTCCGTCCAGGTCCTTATCGGAACAATAGATATAAAATTCATATCCCGGCTGACCGGCAAAACACTGCACCATATTATTCAGCGACTGAATGGGGCCACCTGCTTTATAAGCAGGGAGAAAATATTCGTAGGTGATAAATACTTTCATCGGTTGCTTGTCACATATTTATTCAGCCATGCGAATATGAATATCTTGCCGAGTATCATAAACACGATATAATTCCTTACTGAGCCCAGATAAAATATAATGTCAGATTCAAACGTACCCATACTGAGGAAAATACCTATGAATAACGAATACACGAAAATGAGGTTATACTGTTTATTATTAACAATATAATTAGCTGCCTTACCTATAAGAAAGGTGATAATCAATAATGGTATTATCATTAACAGGATACCAAAGTCGATGTATAAGTCGCAGAAGTAGCCCATAGATATAGAAGTTCCTTGCTCTGCATTCTTATACTGGCGGCCTGTGTAATAAGACGTTTTGGTTGAGGGGTCCAGTCGCGATTTATTAGGATTTAAAAATCTTGGAAGGAATAAGAAACTAATCGTACTGCTCAGGTTTTCACCATTGCTATGCTCTATAATATCGGGTACACGTGCGTATACCGTAGAATATTGCTGCATATACTGCATGCGATGCAATAGCACCTCGCCGCCTGTTTTAAATGAATCGGTATCAAACTCTGTAGCCTTTTCCCCCAGGTAATCAAACGCATCACCCGTACTTACCCGTACTTC
>CAMLKS010000097.1 GCA_946480675.1 uncultured Bacteroidota bacterium | reverse complement strand
TAATCCGCCTATCGAGCGGTGACCTTCTATCCCTGTAATATTTTGCTTTGCACAGAATTCTATAAAAGCTTTTTCATGTGCTTTATTATGCGATGCAAAGCACACATTCATTTTACTGCGGTCTTCTTTTCTAGCTACACCGTAAAATAATGCGTTGCGGTCTACCTCGTTATATAAGGCTTCAGCCTTTGCATTGTTCTCTGCTTCTATGCCTGCTATACCACGCTCTTTCGTCCAGCGCAGCATCAGCATCGAAACATAGATGGCAAATACCGGCGGCGTATTCAGTACCGAACCTTTATTTACATGTGCTGTATAGCTGAGCATGGGCGGCAAATCGTGACCGGCTTTTTTTAGCAAGTCCTTTTTAATGACAACAAGCGTTGCCCCAGCCGGCCCAATGTTTTTTTGTGCAACAGCGTAAAACATGCTGCAGTTTGTATAATCTATAGCGCGGCTGAAAATGTCGCTGCTCATATCGGCAATTAAGGGTGCTGCTATCTTTGGCAGCTTCGGCCATTGTGTGCCGTATATGGTATTGTTGGTAGTAACATGTACGTAGGACAGGGCTTTGGAAATGACTTCCGGCCATTCGGGCAGGCAGTAATAATTGTCTTCGGCCGATGATGATAGCATCACTATATCGCCGTAATGGCGTGCATAATCCATTGCCTCTTTCGACCAGTGGCCGCTATCTATATACCCTGCCGCATGTTTGGGCGACAGGAAATTCATGGGCACCATGCAAAACTGCAGGCGGCCTCCGCCATGCATCCACAATACTTGGTAGCTATCATCAAGGCCACAAAGCTCATGAACCAACCGGCGGCTTTCATCGAGTATGGCCTGAAATAAATGGCCGCGATGGGGGATGCTGAGTATTGACAGCCCTGTATTGTTGTAGTTAACCACCGCCTTTGCAGCTTCCTGCAAAACACTTTCTGGCAGGGCTGCAGGGCCGGAGTTGAAATTGAGCATGCGTTTATTTCCTGTCATAGGTTTTATCTGCTTCTTCCAGTCCTGTAATACCACCGCTCACGGCAAATTTCATTGCCTCGGCGGCTGTCATTTCCGTAACCGGTTTTATGTTTTTTATTTCCACAACTATTACATACCCCGAAACGGCATAGGCATGCGGCAGGTAAACGGATATTTTATCGCCCATGCCCATATAGCTTAGGTCTTTCTGGGTCATAAACCCGATGCGCCAAACTTCGGGATTATGATTGATACAAACCCATACCGGTTTGTTAAACCTTTTTTTATCGCCCACAAAGGATCCCATCACATCTTTGATGGATGAGTAAATGTATTTGATACCCGGTATGTGCTGCAGCAGATGATCGAATGCGTCGAAAAGCATTTTGCCGAGGAAGAATCGCGTACCCATGTACCCGATAAAAGTTACCGCGGATATGATAAGCAGAAATCCTAATCCACGCGGCACCCATGGCACCAGGCTATCCACACTATCGAACACTATGTATATAACATAGGCCGTAATGGCTATGGGACTGAGTATCAGCAACCCCTGCAGAAACGAACGGAAAAGTATGGCAGCTAAGCGGCGCATGGTAAAAAATGATGTCAAAGTTACATGTTTGGCGGGGGGAAAACTATATTTGCTTACAAGCGTTGGCTTATTTAGCCAATTATTCACAGTTTCAATGAGTTATCGTATGCGGCGCGGCCTATTGACCATGTTATGTATGGCTGCTACATTTTCTGTTGGCCGTGCACAGGAAAATAAACCCTGGGCAGGTTTTGGTATTGAAGCCAATTATATGGCTGCCAATGGCTTTAAGCACTCGGCTAAAATGCGGGCCGACCTCTCTAATTATATACCCGGCGTAGAGCTGAACTTTATACAACAAACCGATGGCCGCAAAACATGGCATCAGCGCAGGCACTACCCGCTGCTTGGTATGGCGATAGCCTATACCCGCTATGATAATGATTCCGTTTATGGCCGTGCGGTAAGTTTGTATCCTAATTTGCAGATACCCATTATCAGGGGGAAAAAAGTGGAGTGGACAGCCAAAGCAGGTTTTGGTATTGCATATATCACCAAACGTTTTGAACGTGTGCCCGGCTGGGATACTTTGAATACCGCCATCGGCAGCCGTATGAACAATTACTCCTATTTTTCTACTGACCTTAGGTACCATGTGAACGAACACCTGGATGTGCAGATAGGTGCCAACTTTGCCCATATATCCAATGCCACGCTCAGACACCCGAACCTGGGTATCAATAAATATGGTGTTAACATCGGATTACGATATTTCCCTGTTACATCAAGGCCGGAACGGATAGTTAAAAACCTTCCGAAACTAAAAAACAGAGTGTTGGTACAAATGCGCATGAGCCTTGCAGGAACTGAAATATCTGCATCGAACGGGCCGATGTACCCGGTATATCTTGCCTCTCTTTTTGCCAGCAAGCGCTACCTGAGTAAGAACAAACTATTGCTGGGTGTAGACTATGCCTATTATACCCATGTGTACCGTTTCCAAAAGAACAACGAGATAAATCCCGGAAAAGAAGCCCAAAATTCGTGGAAGAGCAGCTTGTTTGTGGGTAATGAGTTCCTGTTTGGCAGGGTGGGTGTCGTGTTACAAGTGGGGTATTACCTGAAACATAACGAGCTATCTAAGAACAAGATATACGAAAAACTGGGCGGCAATGTGTACCTGATACAAAATGAAAAAGGTATTCTAAAAGAGCTTAGCACACACGCTTATCTTAAAACCCATGGTACTGAAGCTGAATTGGTGGAAGTGGGGTTAGGCATGGGGTTTTGACACAACCATTGCCTCTCGCATATCAGATATCGTATATTTGATATATAACTAAGCCTATGCGCAGTTTCATTCTTATATGTCTGCTGTTGTTTCCAGCAGTGTGCAGCGCACAAAATGACGCTCCGGATTATGGACAGGTTTTGCATGATGGGAAAGTATATGCGAAGTATAAAGCGTTTGGCAGTAAAGCACCTACTATCCCGATAGTTGGACAGGGCGATTACGATCCGCTGCCGCTTAACCCGGAAACGAAAGGGGAAGATTTTAAAGACATTGTCATCAGTCTGCCGGATGGGCATGAAGTCATCTACATAACTGCAAGAGTACTTTCATCTCCCGAATATGCCTACCTGGAATATTACTACAATATAAAGCTGCCGGATTATGGCGCCGAAATAAACATAGAGGTATATCCATACTTTTTTGAAACTTTTTCCAGGCAACTTATACAATATGATGTGCTGAAAGATGGCGCATTTCAATACGAGGCTATGGAAACGATGCTGAAATTATTAAGCAAGTCTAATCATTACATAAGCAAGAAAACAATAGACGAAGGGAAATACCGCAACTACAACGTATCTCCGTATGATGTACCCGGGGTGCCTACGGCATTGCAGGTGATGAATGAAAAGATATACCTGGATGATATAGTAATAGGCAGCTATAGTAAAAACGGCACTATGCAACGATATGGTTCTGTAAGAAACGAACATGTATTCTATATCATGGGAACAGAGGGTGTATCCGTAGCACAATTACGGGTGCCTATATTACGTTCGTCCTTCTATATGGAAACACTGCCTGAAAAGAAATATTTTGAAATTTATTCGCCTGAAAGACAGGAAGAAAAAATAATAGCTGAAGCCGCTAAAGTTTTATTAGCTGCCGGGGCACTAAAACAACCATAGCATACTATACGCTTTTTATTAAGTTTGTGCTACCCGTTATGTCAGGAAACATATCTGAATTTATCGCTAAAAGCAAGGTGAAGGCCAGTGACTTGGAGCATAAGCGCAAGCTTACTTTTAATATACAGAAGTATGCAGATGCTGTAGTGAAGGGCAAGCAACAATATGCCCAACTGGAGCTGGCACGCCAGAAAGCTAAAAATATAAAGTGGCGTGCTATAGAGCAACTGGATACGCACCTCGAAACTTTTGAAAAAAACTTTATCGCACGGGGTGGTAAGGTGATATGGGCAGAGAATGCCGACGAGGCGCTGCAGGCCGTACTGCAGATATGCAAAGAAAAGAATACGCAGCGGGTAGTGAAGTCGAAATCGATGGTGACGGAAGAGATACACCTGAATGATTTCCTGGCGAAGCATAATATTGAATCGGTAGAAACCGACCTGGGTGAATACATACAACAGCTGGACGGCGAAGCGCCTTATCATATCGTAACACCGGCCATGCATAAGAGCAAGGAAGATGTTGCCAAACTCTTTCATGAAAAACTGGGTACCGAACCGCATCTGAGCCCATCGGAACTGACGCAGGTAGCCAGGAAGATGCTGCGTGAAAAATATACTTCATCAGAAGTAGGCATTACCGGTGGCAATTTCCTGATAGCAGATATCGGTGCCGTATGTGTAAGCGAAAATGAAGGCAACGGACGACTGAGCACTGCTTTTCCAAAAACGCATATTGCCATTGTAGGTATTGAAAAGGTATTGCCCTCCGTAAATGACCTGCATGTATTCTGGCCGTTACTGGCTACTTACGGTACCGGGCAGCATGTTACGGTTTACAATACCATCTTTACCGGTGGGCGTACTGTTGATGAAACAGATGGGCCGGATGAAATGTATGTGATACTACTGGATAATGGCCGCACCAACCTGCTACGCAGCGAGGTGCGCGAAAGTATGTATTGCATACGCTGTGGCTCTTGCCTGAATGCCTGCCCGGTATATAAAAACATTGGCGGCCATGCTTACGGTGCTACGTATAGCGGCCCCATAGGTTCGGTAATAACACCGCACCTGAAAGACATGGCAGAGTATAAACATCTGAGCTACGCCAGCAGTCTTTGTGGCAATTGCACAGAAGTTTGCCCGGTGAAAATAAATATACACGAGATGCTGCTGGAGAACCGCCATATTGCGGCAAGTGAAGGATTGAATAGCTTTTCAGAAAATGCAGGATGGAAAATGTGGAAGCTGGCCATGCTGAACCGTGGGCTAATGAATAGTGCAGCTGCCGGTATCAAAAACAAAGTAGTGAATAAACTCTTCAGCCATAGCTGGGGCGATGGCAGAGGTGAGATACAATTCGCACCGAAATCATTTGCGCAACTATGGAAAGAACGTAAAGCTTAATCTTTATACCCAATACATGTCAACACCCATTATCATATACTGTGCAGCAGATAGTAACCGACTACAGTATGTTTTGAAATGGTTGTTTGGCGAACAGCTGCGTTGTGATTTCATCGTCACACAAAATGCACACGCAGCACATATCAGTTATGGGAAAAATATACCGAATGCTATTTGCATACCAGATACGGGGCTCCTCTGGCAGCAAGATATTCAGCAGCACGAAGTAGCAATCGGCGAATGGCAAAATATTCCTACGCTTTATGCAGTACAGGAGTACACTATACCATTTGATATTTTCAGTGCTTTGTTTTTCCTGCTATCGCGCTATGAGGAATATTATCCTTACAAGCCCGATAAACACGGCCGCTACCCGGCAACAGACAGTTTATTATATAGGCACCACTTGCTGGAGCGTCCCATAGCAGATGAGTGGGTGGCCGCTTTCAGAAAATTTTTGCAAGAGAAAACAGATCTTTCTTTAGAAACGCCTTCTTTTTCTTTTCTGCCCACTTACGATATTGACATTGCCTATTCTTACAAGCATAAAGGATGGAAGCGAATGCTGGGCGGTATAGCCCGCGATATGATGCGCGGCAAATTATTGAAAGTATCTGAGCGGCTGGAAGTTGTAATGCGGGATGAACTAGATCCTTATGACAGCTTCCTTTTTTTAAAAGAATTGCATAGTACGCATCGTTATGCACCGCTGTATTTTATACTGGCAAGTTTGGATACCACTCCTTTCGATAAGAATATTCACCCGTTGCACTCTGCTATGCAGAAACTGATAAAAGGATTTGCAGCAGAAGGTACAGTGGGCATACATCCTTCTTATTATACCAACGATAATAAGTATGCCTGGGTAGCAGAGAAAGGCACACTGGAAGGCATCATTGGTAAACCTATAAACATTTCGCGGCAGCATTTTGTACGAATGTTTTTACCGATTACTTACCGCCAACTGCTGGCAAATGGCATTACTACAGATTTCAGTATGGGTTACGGTACACATCTTGGCTTCAGGTGTGGTAGCGCACAGCCATTTTATTGGTACGACCTGGAAAATGAACAAGAAACGGAATTAAAAGTGCATCCATTCTGTTTTATGGATAGCACCGCACATTATGAAAATGGTCTATCTGCAGATGTAGCTTTTGCGCGGTTAGAAAAGATGACGCAATACTTGATAGCTACCAATAGCCGGCTAATAACCGTGTTCCACAATTTTTCTCTGGGTACAGATGCTGAATGGAAAAATTGGGCACAACACTATGCCCGGTTTTTAGGAAAGATGGCACGGCTTACTTCCTGATGTATACACGCATACCTACGTGTACCCATTTATACAGGTCGTCTACATCTTTATTCTTCATAGCTATGCAGCCATCGGTCCAGCCCACACCCATTTCTATCATATCATCGCCACCGGGCCATATACCATGTATGCCTACATCGCCACCTATACGTGCATTGGCCGGTATGGTGCCTTTTTCTTTTAGCTTTTTAAATTGCTCGTAACTTTTTTCATTAGGATAGTTCAACAACATAAACTTGTTGTACTTGCTGCTATTTCTTTTATCGGCAATTTTAAACCAGCCTTCGGGAGTGCAGCGGTCGCCTTCCATGCATTTATTTACTTTGGGATTAGGGCCAAATACGGCACGGTACCCACGTATGGGTCTCTTTTTATAATATACCTGTACCAGGTATTTTGTTTTGTCAACAAGCAGCCATACAGAATCTTTGTTTACAGTATCGGGGCTGATGGCTACACGTACATTAATGCCCGTTTTTACTTTCGGTATATATATCGTTTCTGTAACGCGCATCGAACCTTGCGAGTATTGTATCTCGCGCACCATGTTGCCACGGCCATCATCATACTCGCGCAACACTTTCAGGTTGCGCGGTTTTTCAGATTCTTTTATGCCTTCCTGTGCTGATGCGTAGCAAACTTGAAGCAATAAAATCAGTAGTAATACTATAGCTTTCTTATCGGCAATTCTCATGTCGGAAATTTTCACTTTTTCGTTTACACTATGCTATTGGGATGCTAACGAAACTAATAAAAAATGGCGACATTCCCCACATGTTTATTAACTTTCGGGCATGTATCTACTGACGTATACGGAGGAGAATTACCTGAAGGCTATATATAGTATACAGCACAGAAATGAAGCCGGTGAAGTATCTGTAAATGAAATAGCTGAACGCATGCAAACCAAGCCTGCAACCGTTACAGATATGTTAAGAAAGCTCTCTGAAAAAGAGTTGATACATTACGAGAAGTATAAGAAAATTCAGCTCTCTGACAGCGGTAGCAAAGCAGCACTCCAGATACTGCGAAAGCACAGGTTGTGGGAATCATTCCTGTATAGTAAACTCCATTTTTCGTGGGATGAAGTGCATGAAGTGGCTGAACAGTTGGAACATATACATTCTAAAAAACTGATAGAACGACTGGACGAGTTTCTTGGCTTTCCTGAATATGACCCTCATGGCGACCCCATACCAAAGCCGAATGGCGATATACCTGCATCTACTGCACTGATGCTGATAGATAAAAATGTAAATGACAATTGTAAAATAGTTGCGGTAAGAGATACTTCTTCCCCTTTCCTTCAGCAGCTGGAACGTTTCCAGATACGCATTGGTAGCAAGCTGACTATAATAGAGCGAATGCCTTATGATAATAGCATGCTGGTAATGAATGAAAACGGAAAGGAACTGCAGCTTTCAGAAAAAATAGCTTCTAACCTGCTGGTTTTGTAGCCGGTTTTTTATACACCGGTACAGTAGAGCACGGCTCGCCATACATCAGCGATTTTACTACAGGTTTTAAATGCTGGGTAATGGCTACATAAGCA
>CAMLKS010000096.1 GCA_946480675.1 uncultured Bacteroidota bacterium | reverse complement strand
AAAAACGCGGCGTAAAGAACATGAACAAGGCTGTGAGAAATGCCGCACCCCACCCTTTGTAAAATTTTGCCAGCAATACGGCAAACACAATAGCCAGGAAGCCGAAGATAGCCGTAATAAAGTGACGGGTATTATACTCATCTGTAGGTAATACTTTATTTACAGCCACACACAGCAGGTCGAAGAAGCCGCCGTAGTTATATACGTTCTTAAATGTTAACGCTCCTTTATCCTTACCAAAAGTTGCGTAGTAATTATACACATGCTCACCATATGTGTTTTGGGTATATTCATCACCGCTAATGCCATAGTCTTTACTCACCCACAGCATCACCAGCAGCATTACGCCCAGGGTTATCAATGTGATTTTCTTAAAGTTCAGGTTGTTGAGAGCATCCATGACAACTATTGCTTAGTGCGTTTAATTTTCTTAGAGATATTCAGTATTTCATTAAACATGGCTATAGAGTCTTTTAGCAGTCGAATTTTGCTACCTTCTATAGCCTCCCAGGTCAGTGGCATTTCTTTGATGGTCATACCATGCACTTGCCCGCGATACAGTAGCTCTACATCATGCGCCCAGCCATTGGTTTCCAACTCACTAAAAAGCTGCTTGCCTGCACGGTTGCTATACAGCTTAAATCCGCATTGCGAATCATTCACCTTGAGTGGTGTCAGCGAACGCACGATGAGGTTAAATACATTTCCCGCCAGTTTCCTTTTAAAAGCTTCATTGATGATGGTGGATTCCTTGTGTTCACGAGACCCTATGTATATCGTCCTTTCGTCGGGTTTCCAGCCCAGTATATTCATCCACTTTACTACCTCTGTAGGCTGTGCGGCCATGTCCGCATCCAGTGTCAGTATAAAATCTCCGCTCGCCTGCGCTACCCCGTGCTTTAAAGCACCACCTTTGCCGGTATTCTCCTGGTTGATGAGTTTGATATTACCTGCATGCTGTTTATAAAAGGAATGTGCCTGCAGTTTTTGCCATGTATCGTCTTTACTGCCATCATTCACTATCACAATTTCAAACTGCGCAGGCCATTGCTTTACAAAACTTTCCAGTCCGTTATAAAGCAATTCAATCCTGCCCGTTTCGTTGTAACAAGGTATTACAAGGGATAGGTTGATGGCCTCTTTTACATCATTCATAGTTAGCAATATCGGTGCTGAAATTTATGGCGGGTAAATATAAATTAAACTGCTTGAAAAAACTATCCGGCGCAGGTTGCAGGTATATATAAATACAAAAAAATACACCCTGCATGCAGGGCGTATCAAATATCATTCAAAGATTAAATTATCCTTCCTGATTTTCTGTAGTTTCAGCAGCGGCAGCATCTTCTTCAGCACCATCCTGCTCTGCTTCTGCTACTTGAGCAGCAGCTTTAGCAGCCATTTTCTCTTCTACTTTACGTACTGATTCTGTAACAACAGCGTTACGCTTGTCTGCTTTGTGTTGGCGGTGAGCTTCTTCGCGTTTAGCTACCAGTTGCTCGTGTTCGCCATTCCATGATTCAAATTTTTCCCAAGCTGCTTTTTCATCAAACAGGCCAAGGCTTACACCACGCATCAGGTGTTTCAGGTACAGTACACCTTTGAAAGACAGGATACGGCGGCAAGTATTTGTTGGTTGCGCACCATTTTGCATCCAGTGCAGTGCACGCTCACGGTTCAGGCGAACTGTTGCTGGCACAGTCAATGGATTGTAAGTTCCTATTTTCTCGATGAATTTACCATCACGTGGAGCGGCGCTGTTAGCGGCTACGATGAAATAGAACGGGCGTTTTTTTGAGCCATGACGTTGAAGACGGATCTTAACTGACATAAATAATAGAAATTATTTGTGTTAAACAATAAATTTTAAGGACTGCGAAAGTACACCTAAAAATGAAAAATGCAAAATTCACGGTTTAAAATACGGTTAAAAAACACATAGTTTTAATTAGCACATTTCATTTACCGCTTACCAAAGGGCATACCTCCCGGCATCATGCCGCCGGGCATCATACCACGCATTTTATTCATCTGCCCCATCATCTGGCGCATCTGGTCAAATTGCTTCATAAATGCATTCACATCGGCTATATCTTTTCCGCAACCTTTAGCAATACGTTTACGACGACTGGTATCAATAGCATCGGGGTTATTACGCTCATATGGGGTCATCGAATTGATGATGGCTTCTATACCTTTAAACGCGTCGTCTGATATATCAATATCTTTAATAGCCTTGCCCACCCCGGGTATCATGGCCAGCAGGTCCTTGATGTTACCCATTTTTTTGATCTGGTTCAGCTGCTCTTTAAAGTCTTCAAAATCAAACTTATTGGCACGTATCTTTTTCTCCAGCTTTTTGGCCTGTGCTTCGTCAAACTGTGCCTGTGCACGCTCTACCAGCGAGGTAATGTCACCCATCCCCAGTATACGCTGTGCCATACGCTCGGGGTAAAACACATCCAGTGTATCCAGCTTTTCACCCATGCTCACAAACTTGATGGGCTTATCTACCGTGTATTTGATAGACAATGCGGCACCACCACGGGTATCACCATCCAGTTTGGTCAGCACCACGCCGGTAAAGTCCAGGCGGTCGTTAAAGGCTTTGGCAGTATTTACCGCATCCTGGCCCGTCATCGAGTCTACTACAAACAGTATCTCATGCGGCTGCACGGCGGCTTTCACATTTGCCACCTCGGCCATCATCACCTCGTCTATAGCCAGGCGTCCTGCTGTATCTATGATTACTACATTATTCCCGTTCTTTTTAGCTTCAGCTATGGCATTCAGCGCTATCGATACCGCATCTTTATTGTCCGGCTCGTTATAAACAGGCACTTTTATCTGCTCACCCAGTACTTTCAACTGGTCTATCGCCGCAGGGCGATAGATATCTGCAGCTACCAGCAGCGGGTTACGGCCTTTCTTGGTTTTCAGGAAATTGGCCAGCTTACCGCTGAAGGTGGTTTTACCCGAACCCTGCAAACCAGCTATCAGTATGACAGTAGGCTTATTATTCAGGTCTATTTCCACCTCTGTGCCGCCCATCAGTTCTGCCAGCTCATCCTTCACTATTTTCACCATCAACTGCCCGGGTGATACCGATGTCAGTACCTTTTCGCCCATGGCTTTATCTTTTACCTTATCGGTAAATTCTTTGGCTATTTTATAGTTCACGTCGGCATCTACCAGTGCGCGGCGTATTTCCTTTACCGTAGTGGCAATGTTAATATCCGAGATACGGCCTTCACCTTTCAACTGCTTGAACGCGCCTTCGAGCCGTTCGCTAAGATTTTCAAACATAATTTTAATCCTGTATGGGGATGCGAAATTAATGAATTTATGCTGATGCCGAAAGTTGTATGTGTCTCTATTTACCTTATTTTTACGATATGTTATTGATAGCGGTTTTAGTTCCCTGGCTCTCTTTCTTTCTGCGCCTCAGGCCTTTGCGTGGTATCATCTGCCTTCTATTGCAGCTCACGCTTATAGGCTGGCTGCCTGCTGCCATATGGGCCGTGGCCGACCTGCAGGAAAAAAGGGCGCAAAGACGTTCGCGCCGTATGATAAGGGCAGTGCGCTTTGCAAATGCCTGATTATTACTATTGCTTTTTTAAATTCGTATAGATACTTTTACTACATCTTAAAACAAAGTGCTTGTGAAAAAAATATATACACTTTCCGTATTTGCCCTTTTAGCTGCTGCAGGTCTCACTTCTTGCCAGAAAGATTATACCTGCTCTTGCGATATTAAATATGTAGTAAACGGCAAAGTAGAAGCCACTACTACATCTCGCAATAACATTACGGCTACTACGGAAGATAATGCCAAAAACGATTGCAAGTATTACGAAACAGAAGAAGATTACCTGGGCCGTATGGCGGTGGTGCAACACTACTGCGGTATCGAGTAGTCTTTCATATACAGCATTTATAATATAGCCTATTGATTGTGTCAATAGGCTATATTATTTTACAGCCATATATTAATTCACCCGCTTATGAAAAACACTTTTTTAATTGCCGCTATTGCCATCGTTGCATTTGCATCCTGCAAGAAAGACTATACCTGCGCCTGCAATGCCAACTATACAGTACCTGGCTTTGCTACCGTAGATAGCTCTTTCAATATTCAGTATAAGGAGAAGAAGAAAACAGCTGAAAGCAAGTGCCAATCGAATGAAACAGAATCGAAAGTGGACTTCGGAGGCATTTCGTATACATACAAGGTTACCTGCAGCCTTAAAGACTAAAAGCCTGAAGCTAAATTTATACAAGCCCCGGTGTTGTACCGGGGCTTTTTATTAATTTTCGGAGTATGAAAGCCCGTGTTTTGAAATATGCCATACCACTGCTGCTCTATTCAGGTGCATGGCGCAGCTTTACACATACGGGCTGGGTGGTTTGGATACCGGTGCTGATAGCTTTCGTTATTATACCTATACTGGAACTGTTCATAAAACCAAGCGAGCGTAACCTGACCGCCGACGAGGAAGAAATGGCCAAACATGACAAGACATACGATTGGTTACTATACCTGGTTGTCCCGCTTCAATACACAGCTCTTTACTTTTTTCTTTCGGACATTACAGACCCTGCACTTACTATAAGCAACCGCATCGGGCGCATCCTGTCTATGGGGCTGCTATGTGGTATCATGGGCATTAATGTTGGCCATGAATTAGGCCATCGCGTAAATAAAACAGAACAAACTTTGGCCCGCATGCTACTGCTTACGTCTTTGTACATGCATTTTTTCATAGAGCACAACCGCGGGCATCATAAACATGTAGGCACACCCCAAGATGCCAGCAGTGCTAACAGAAATGAAGCGCTTTATTTCTTTTGGGCACGCAGCATCAGCGGCGTATACATCAAAGCATGGAAGATAGCCCTTGAAGAGCAACGCAAGAAAAGCAAAAGCTTTCTGAAAAACGAAATGCTGCATTACCAACTTATCGAGCTGGCTTTTTGCCTGGGCATCGGTTTGTATTTCAGTTGGACTGCATTAAGCTATTTTCTTATCTCCGCACTCATTGGCATACTGCTGCTGGAAACGGTGAATTACATAGAACACTATGGCCTGAAGCGAAAAGAAACAGGCAATGGAAAATATGAGCGGGCGATGCCCGAACATAGCTGGAACAGCAACCATACTATTGGCCGCATCATGCTCTTCGAACTGAGCCGCCATAGCGACCATCATTACCTGGCCAGCCGCAAATACCAGCTACTACGCCACCACGACCATTCGCCACAACTACCTACCGGCTACCCCGGCAGTATGATACTGGCCGTGTTGCCTCCCCTGTGGTTTGCTGTAATGAATAAACGCATTGATAACATGTAGCAAGAATGAGTACTGCCGCTACACACCCGCTAACCTCAGTAGCTTGCGCAAACGGCCTCTATAGACAATACACCACCTATTTCTTAACCCAAGTCAATTTCCTGCCCGTTTCGTGTCGATAGTTTTGCCGTATAATCATTACGACTTATGCGACTGTGGTATTTCGTCTTATATGCCATCTTTACAATAACCTTAGAGCTATGTAGCAAGCCGGTCACTACCCCAAAGCCAGCGTACAATTATTACCTTGGTACAGCCTGGTAGTGGTATAGGGTAAAGTATGACGATGGAAATGTAGTAGAAGAGAATGCACCCTCACAACATTATAAAAGCCCCGCTATACGGGGCTTTCACTTATTTCATCACCGGTAAGTAATTATAGGTGTTGTTGTATTTTCTTGTCGAATACACCTTTAGGTGCAGCGCCCACTTGCTTATCTACTACCTGGCCATTTTTGATGAACAGCACTGCAGGTATACTGGTGATACCGTAGTTGATAGAAAGGTTAGGATTCTCATCCACGTTCACTTTACCTACATTCACTTTACCATCATACTCTTTAGCCAGGGCTTCAATAGTTGGGCCCAGGGCCAAACAAGGACCACACCATGGTGCCCAGAAATCTATTACACTCAGTTTATCTGCGTTTAATACTTCAGCATCAAAATTTGCATCAGTGAATACAGCTGCCATTTTTATTATGTTTTAAATTTAAAATTATCTACAAATTTACTATCAATATCTGACTTAGCAGCATAGAGGGGCAAAATACCACTATAGACTACCTACATATCTATAAGCTTATACTTGTTATAACTAATTGTTCTTTAGCTCTACAGAGTATTTCAGCTTATCATTGGCAGCCAAAAACTGGAGCAGATCATCGTTGATATCAATACGGCCCGATGTTTTCAGTTTCGATGTTCTGCCGTCTTCTTCATCTATCACCTGTAGCTGTACATCTGTATTGCCCGGGTGCTTCTTAAAGTTATCGTGCAGGAACATTACGACATCTTGCGTTATAGCTTCCAGTGGCATCTGCAGGTGCAACTTGCGGGTCATTATCTTGCGCACCTCATCCAGCAGTACTATACCCTGCACCTGGAACTCCATTACCCCTGGCCTGAACCTGTGTTCCTGGTACACACCGGTTATCATCAGCTTCTGCCCGTTATCTACATACTTGCTATACTCTACATAATTTTTCTCCCAGAATACGATCTCCTGGTTGCCGGTATAGTCGTTGATGACCATCTTACCGAACTTGCTACCCTTCTTCGTGGTCATATGCGCGGCATCGGTAATGAAACCGGCTATACGCACCGTTCTGCCCTTATTATTCTCTATCTCGTTTATCGGGGTGAAGTTGTAGTTATCTATCTCAAACTTGTAACCATCCAGCGGGTGGGCACTCAGGTAGATGCCTATCACTTCTTTTTCCCTGTCCAGCAGTTCGGGCAATGTCCAGGTATCACATTCCGGTATGGCAGGTGGTTTAATGTCCGGCATTACTGCATCGCCAAAGAGGCTGTTGCTGGCCATAGAGCTGCTGGCCTGCACCTGGTTGCCAAAGCGCACCAGTCGTTCCATACCTGTTACAGGGTCGGTAGGCGGTGCGAAAAAATACTGTGCGCGGTGCATCTCTTTAAAACCATCCATAGCACCTGCCAGCACCAGGCTTTCCAGCGATTTCTTATTTACCGTACGTTGATTCACGCGCGATATAAAATCGAACACTGTAGTGTAGGGCCCATTCGCTTCACGCTCTGCTATAACATCTTCTACTGCCGCTTCACCCACACCTTTAATGGCATTCATACCAAAACGGATAACGCTCTCTTTGTTTACTGAAAAGCCTTTCAGGCTCTCGTTCACATCAGGGCCCAATACTGCAAGGCCCATACGCTGGCACTCTTCCATGTAGAACTTTATCTTATCGATATTGCCCTGGTTATTGAGTACCGCCGCCATAAACTCGGCCGGGTAGTGTGCCTTCAGGTATGCTGTCTGGTATGCTACGAAGGCATAACAGGTAGAGTGCGATTTATTGAACGCGTACTGGGCAAAGGCTTCCCAGTCTGTCCATATCTTGTTCAGTTTATCTTCCGGATGGCCTTTTTTAGTAGCCCCTTCAATAAACTGGCTTTTCATTTTGTTCAGTACGGCAATCTGCTTTTTACCCATCGCCTTACGCAGTACGTCGGCATCGCCTTTACTAAAGCCTGCCAGTTTCTGCGACAGCAGCATCACCTGCTCCTGATATACCGTGATACCGTAAGTTTCTTCGAGGTACTCCTGCATATCGGGCAGGTCATAAACGATCTCCTCTTCGCCATGCTTACGTTTGATGAAGTTGGGGATGTACTCGAGCGGGCCCGGTCGGTACAGGGCGTTCATCGCAATAAGGTCATCAAACTTATCGGGCTTCAGCTCGCGCAGGTACTTCTGCATACCCGGACTTTCAAACTGGAACGTGGCATTGGTTTCACCACGCTGATACAATTCATAAGTCTTTGTATCATCCAGCGGAATACTATCAATATCTATTTCCAGCCCATAGTTGCGCCTTATAAGCTCCAGCGCATCTTTGATGATGGTAAGGGTTTTCAATCCCAAAAAGTCCATCTTGATAACACCGGCATTTTCAAT
>CAMLKS010000095.1 GCA_946480675.1 uncultured Bacteroidota bacterium | reverse complement strand
GGGCTACCAATACCTGCTTAAAGGAATCCAGTTGTGTGCCCTCTTTAGCCCAAACCTTTATCCATGCATCGTTCGATTTTTTGAAGTACAGCATCAGGGAATCCTGCCCTTCAGGATAAAAACCATTACCCTGCGGCTGGTAAAAGAAACTCAGGTAGATGCTGTCATCAGGCGTATAACCACTAAGATCAAACGGGCGCGATGTAAGGCTATCTGCATATACCAGTGCAGTATTTACATTCGGATCGTACGGCAGGCCGTTACTATTCAACCCGTCAAATGTTGCTACTCCCCTGCTGATGGGGTTAACGGCCATGGTATTGTTGATATATACATTGCGGTCGGCCCACTTTGTATCATCGGGGAAGGTAGAGTATATCGTAAAGTCTTCAAAGAAAGGCAATGTAAGTGCCGTTGTTTTGGCATGGCCGGTTTTCGCAGGTTGTGTCTGCTGCAGTAGCCCGTTATACATAAGCGGGCCTACACGTTCCTGTGCATAGCTGGTGTAGCCGCCAAGCAGTATTGATAGAGATAGTATAAGCAGTTTCTTTATCATTCATATTCAGTTTTAGCGTTCTGGACAGGTTCGTCCTCACTACTATTAACTGCTCCGGCAGGGTTTCTATTGTTTTCCAGCTCTTCCGGGGTAGCCGTCTGTTTGATGCGCACATCTATAATATCCCCTTCCCTTATGCGGTTAGGGGTGGCTAATTCATTCTTAGGCTTAGGCGACTGGTCGTACACAATGGCCAGTGCAGAGTCTGTAATAGCACCTTCCCATATAGCTGTGATAGTCAACCCGGTACCGTTCAGCACGGCTGCTGCTTCCTCATAGGTCATACCTATCACATCCGGCACGTTAAACTGGGTATTACCC
Organism: uncultured Bacteroidota bacterium; assembly: GCA_946480675.1. Next base: position 7,191 of record CAMLKS010000095.1, on the reverse strand, counting down.
AGCCCATCACCTATTACCAAGTCTATACGGCTGCCTTGCGGTATCATTACGCCCGGCCTTATTAGCTGGCCATTATATAGTTGTTCCAGTATAGCGCCTTTGGCTATATCGGGGCGGTAAGTCGTATCGCCCAGTATCAGCTTATTGCTTTTCAGTATCATCTCCGCACTGCGAAACGAGAGGTTTTGCAGGTTGGGCATGGGGGTTAGCGGCGGGTTGGCTTTATTTACGGTAATGAAAATAGTACGGCCTGTTTTTACCGATGCATTCACTTCCGGTATCTGGTTCAGCACTACAAATGGCTTCAATTTGGGATCATAACCGGAGTCTACATCCACTTCAAAGCCCATTTTCTCCAATACATCGATGGCGGCACCTATGCTTTTACCTGTAACCAAAGGCACCTTAGCCTCCGCACCATGGCGTGTTATGAAGCTAAGGCTTAGAAAAAACAACATGTACAGTACGATGCACAGCAGTACCACCACCAGCAGGTTGAAACGAAATGATTTCCTGATATCTTCCCTTATCAAAGCCATATTCTTACTACAATATAATATTATACGGCAGCTACCGTATGCGTTTTAAGACAGTCTGCTATCAATGCGCTGTAAAAGTCTTTCAGTGTTTGCCCCGCAGCCCTTACCTGTTGCGGCACTATGCTGTTCTCACTTTGCCCCGGCATGGTATTCACTTCCAGGAAGTATAATTTGTTCGTACCCGCCTGCAGGATGAAATCCATACGTACAATACCCCTGCAGTTAAGATGACGGTAGATGTAAGCTGCCTTCGTTTCCAGTTGCTCACGTATACTGTCATCTATCGGTGCAGGTGTTATCTCGCTGGTTACACCCGGTGTGTATTTCGCTTCATAGTCGAAGAACTCATTCTTACTCACGATCTCTGTAGGCGGCAATGTATGCAGGTAGCCATCTACCCTATATACACCTATGGTCAGTTCCCTACCCTCTATAAATTCTTCTATCAGTACCTGGTTATCCTCCTTAAAGGCTTTTTCTATAGCAGGCAGCAATTCCTCCACCGCTTTCACTTTGCTCACACCCAGGCTGCTACCACTTTCATTGGGCTTTACAAACATAGGCAGCTGCAATTGCTCCAGTATATTCCCTACAGAGTAAGGCTCCCCTTTTATCAGGTGTACCGAATTGGCAATGTTCACTACATTGAAAGCCTTTACTACTTTATTACAATAGCTCTTGTTGAACGTGAGGGCAGAAACAATGGCGTTGCAGGTAGTGTATGGTATATTCAGCATATCCAGGTAGCCCTGTATGCGGCCATCCTCGCCCGGTGTACCGTGTATGGCTATGAACACACAATCGAAGTGTATTTTTTCTCCGGCTACTGTGAGGGTAAAGTCGTTCTTATCTACAGCCACCTTTTCACCATTGCCGGCTTCGTGCCACCAACCATCGCGCGTTACTATTATCTTATATATATTATAGCCGGTACCTTCCAGGTTCTTTTCTATCGTTTTAGCAGTTTGTATCGATATCACATATTCGCCCGAGTATCCGCCTGCCAGTAATGCAATGTTTTTATTCATTATGGTGGTACAAAAAGTTTGTAGCCAAAGGTAACAGAAAAAATATGGATGCTGTAACCCGCAGCAAAAAATGACAGCGCTTTAACGCCTTGTTGGCACAGCTATTTGCTACGCTATAAATTGTTTTATAATAAATGTAAGTAGTGAAATGTTAGCCTGCTCTATGGGGTGCTGTGTAGCGGGCAGCACAGCCAGTTTTGCGTGGGGCAATGTTTTATATACCGCCAGGGTTTCATCCAGCGTTACCATTTTATCAGCATCGCCCAGGCATATGGTAATAGGTGTTTGGATAGCTGCATAGTCAGCTACCTGCAGTGGATTGTTAGCCCCCATGGCATGGAGCATATCTTTGGTTTTGTTCAGCAATGCCTTCCAGTCGTTAGGTGCATGGCGCTTTTCCAGCGCGGCTGCAAAGGCAGGCACCTTAGCGGCTATCTTTTCAGCATCCAGCATCTGGGTTTCCTTGGCCGCCGTAGGTTCATCCCAATGAAACTTGGTAGCCAGTGTCACTATCTTTTCTACCCTATCCGGGTGCTGTTTGGCAAGGTACAGTGCTACATATCCACCCATACTATACCCGAATATCGATACCTGCTGCAGGCCTTCTGCATCCAGGTATGCCAGCACTTCCTGCGCAAATGCAGGTATGGAGAAGGCCCCGTTATCGGCAGTACCGCCATGCCCTGAAAAGTTGAACGTTCTGACATCATAGCTCTCTTGCAATTGTGCTGCAAGCGGCTCCAGTTGGTCGGCAGCACCTATGGCGCCGTGTAGTAATAGTATGGTTTTCATATATAGCTTAAGTGGTGCCAAATATAGTGAATGGACAGCAGAGGAAAGCCCGCTATATCTCATTGATACAGAAGCCATTTTAACCGGCACTTAATAGTTAACATTTCCTTGTGAAAAACAGGAACCTGATTTGGATTAGGTATCAGTACAAAACAATTTTAGATGAGAAGCTTACTGAAAAAGGCAGCAGGAATCGCAGGACTGGTTATGCTGATAGCACTGTTACTGCCGGCACAACGTGCAGCCGCACAGCCGGGGGTATCGGTTTCGATACAAACATTCTATGACGCACTGTCGCCATACGGACAGTGGATAGATGACCCTTCGTATGGTTATGTATGGTCGCCGCGGGGTGTGGGTAACGACTTCCGCCCTTACTATTCGCGTGGCCGGTGGGCAATGACGGAATATGGTAATACCTGGGTATCTGATTACGAGTGGGGTTGGGCTCCCTTCCACTACGGCCGCTGGACCTATGATGACTATTATGGCTGGATATGGGTACCCGGTTATGAATGGGGGCCAGCATGGGTTAGCTGGCGCGATGGCGGTGGCTACTATGGCTGGGCACCTATGGGGCCTAATGTAAGCATCAACATATCATTTGGCCGCAACTATTATGTGCCTAACAACTGGTGGACATTTATACCTTGCCAGCATATATACAGCCCAAGGTTTCACAACTACTACAGGGGTGCCAGATATAACACGACGATCATCAACAACACAACGATCATCAATAATACCTACGTGAACAACAGGAACACATATGTATACGGCCCTCGCAGCAATGAGTTTGAACGCCGTACCGGCCAAAGGGTAACGACTTATAGCATTAATAACGTGAACCGCCCGCAGCGTAGTACGGTACGTAATAACACGGTAAACCTCTATCGCCCACAAGTGCAACAGGAAAGCCGTGGTAATGCAAGGCCGGAAAGGCTGGTAGCTGCCGAAAGGCCGATAAGGGGACCGCAGGGCAAAGCAGAACGTGCCAATAATAATGCCGGCATAGGACGTGGCAACAATGCAGAACGCATAGTGCGTGGCAGAACGGAGCAGCGTGCTACCGAGAGGCCGCAAACAATAGAGCGCCCGCAAAGGGATGCTGCCAGGGGCAACGAGGCACGACCTATGCAGGAAGCACGACCCGATAACAGGCAGCGAGTGGACATGCAACGCAACCGCGAGCAGGCTATTGAACAAAGAAGGCAACAGCAGTGGGACAGGCAAAGGCAAATGGAAACACGCCCGCAAAGAATGGAACAGCCGCAACGCATGGAGCGACCTCAAAGAATGGAACAACCGCAACGCATGGAGCGACCTCAAAGAATGGAGCAACCGCAACGCATGGAGCGACCTCAAAGAATGGAGCAACCGCAACGCATGGAGCGACCTCAAAGAATGGAACAGCCGCAACGCATGGAAAGAGCGCAACCTCAACAGCGTATGGAAAACAGAGGTGGCGGTAATATAGAACGCGGTGGCGGCGGTGAACGTGGCGGCCGTGGCCGATAAAGATTTTAGATGTTGGTTTGTTGGTTAATGGTGAATGAGTCCCGGTTTCTCCGGGGCTCTTTTTTATTACCATACCAGTGCGCTGGCCCCTAATATAGCCGCATCCGCATCCGGCAAGTCGGACTGGAGGAGCTTTACCTTGTTCTTGAATACCTGCAGCAGGTTGGCTTCCATATACTTTCGGGTTGGCTTCAGCAGTATATCTCCAGATTGGGCCAGCCCACCAAAGAACACGAAAGCTTCCGGCGAGGTTATAGCTACCACATCTGCCAGTGTTTGCCCAAGGATACGGGCAGTATAATCAAATATCTCTAAAGCAAGGACATCGCCAGCTATGGCAGCTTCATGTATATGCTTCGCCGATATATTGCCTGCATGCTGCCTTAACAAGCTATCGTCCGTACGGTCGGCCAGCCACTCTTCAGCCGTTATCTTTATACCGGTGGCAGAGCTGTAGCGCTCCAGGCAGCCACTGCGCCCACAACCACAAGGGCGGCCATCGCGTACGGCTATCACATGGCCTATCTCCCCGGCAAAGCCATCATGGCCATATATCAATTGCCCATTGGCTACTACTCCACTACCTACACCTGTGCCCAGCGTTATCATTACAAAGTCTTTCATGCCTTTGGCTGCACCATACTCCATCTCTCCAATAGCAGCGGCATTGGCATCATTGGTTATCGTTACCTTCAAGTGCAATGCTTCGTTCAATAGCCTGGCCATCGGTATCACCCCTTTCCAGTCGAGATTGGCGGCGTGGGCTATCTCACCGGTATAGAAGTTAGCATTGGGTGCACCTACACCCGCCGCTGCGATATTGTGCTTACCCACTTTATCTATTAGCGGCCTCAACTGATTGGCCAGCTCTTCAATATAATCAGCTACGGTAGCAAAACCCTTAGTGCTCATGTGCCCCTTCTCTACTATCTGTCCGCGCCTGTCTACAATACCGAATGTAGTATTGGTGCCGCCTATATCTATACCTAATGCCAATGGCTGTGTCATAACCTGTCCTTTTGTTTCCTGCACTAAAATAGGCAGAGTGGTTTAAAAACTTGTTCCTTGCGCTGAGAAATCGGCATGAAGCGCTATATTAGTTGCCATAACGATTACTACATGCAGTCTGAAAACAAGCAATCATACGTCACCTCGTTGATACTGGTAGGTGGCCTTTTCTTCATATTCGGGTTCATTACCTGGCTGAATGGTACCCTAATACCCTTCTTGAAGACTGCCTGTGAACTGACCAACTTTGAATCGTACTTAGTGGCTACTGCCTTCTTTGCATCTTACTTCATTATGGCGCTGCCCTCTTCTGCCATACTTAAGAAGACCGGGTTTAAGAAAGGTATGAGCCTTGGCCTGTTCATCATGGCGATAGGTACCGTCATCTTTATACCGGCTGCCATGCAGCGTAGCTATGCCTTCTTCCTACTAGGGCTTTTTACACAGGGGTTAGGATTAACCATACTGCAAACTGCAACCAACCCATACGTAACCATATTAGGGCCCGAAGAAAGCGCTGCCAGCCGCATCAGCATGATGGGCATCTGCAACAAAGCAGCAGGTATCATCAGCCCCATTATATTCGCGACCATACTGTTGAGTAATTCAGCCAGCATTAATGAGAATGTAGGCAAGCTGAACAAGCAGATAGCTGCCCTGCAAAAGAAAAAGCTACCATTTGACAGCCTGGTACTGGAAAAGGCACAGCTGTTGGACGAACTGACCAGCCGCATCATCAATCCATACATCGTACTGACGATAGTGCTGGTAGTACTGGCCGCACTGGTACTGAAATCGCCCCTGCCCGACCTGCAGGATGAAGAAGAGAACCCGGATACAGACGTGGCGGTACACCCATCTATATGGAACCACACATACCTGTTTTTAGGGGCGCTGGCCATATTTGTATATGTGGGTGTAGAAGTATTGTCGGGCGATTCTATCATAGGTTATGGAAAGGCTTTGGGGATTGCAGATAATGAAACCAGGTTCTTTACATCGTTCACGTTAGGTGCTATGGTTGTAGGCTACTTCGTGGGCATCTTTCTGACACCTAAATTCATATCGCAGGAAAAGTACCTGGTCATTTGTGCCGTACTGGGCCTGGTAATGACGGCGGGTGTACTGATGACTGAAGGACGTACTTCCATATACTTCCTGGCGGCGCTGGGCTTTGCGCATGCTATCATGTGGCCTGCTATATGGCCTATGTCGCTAAAGGGGCTGGGCAAGTATACCAAGACAGGTGCTGCACTGCTGATAATGGGTATAGCCGGTGGTGCCATCATCCCCCCACTCTTCGGCTACCTGATAGATAGCATGGGCAGCCAGCAATCTGCCTATATCCTTATGGTGCCTTGCTACCTGTATATCCTGTACTTTGCCCTGTGGGGGCACAAGGCGGGCTATAAGAAGCCGTTATAATTGTTGCATTTTGTTGCGGTTTTCGTCCTTTTAATAATTGCCGGAGGGCAGCATGTGAAATACTATTGGCCGTTGGTTCTGCATCTATTTCCGTAGGCTTGGTGACTACATTGGCATGCACAATGGTCTTGGGGCGCTTGTCTACATAATCTCCCGCCATACGGTTGTCTATGTCTATAGCTTTCAGCATCTGGTTGATGGTGGGTTTAGCCATTTGTGTGCAGGACTGGCAGCCTTTGCCCTTGTAGGTCTGCTCGATATACACATCGCCTTCGGCTATACGGGCGAGTATCTGTCTTTTTCTATGCACAGTGAGTAACTCAGCCTTCAGTTGTTCTTTTACTTCGGCCTCTACTTCCTGCTGAATACGGCTGCGGGTGGCTTCTATATAATTAGCTATTTCCGGGTTTTGCAGTAAGCGGTTGGCGGCGGATTCTATAGTTCTGTAGTTAGGTGCCTTGGGTTGATAGGCGATACTGTAGGCTAAAATCTTGTCTCCGTGGCGGAGCATTTCCATGGTAAAGGTGAATTGTTTATGATTCATGATAGGGTGTTTTATTAGTGCAAAAATAGTATTTTTTATTGTATTATTTCTTAATTATTCTTTTTGCTTCTCCTTCGTGGCGTGTTTGTTCCTTTTGCTAACTCCTTAGTGACGTAGTTGTTCTTTTTTTGCTTCTCCAAAAAAAGAACCAAAAAAAAGAGCCCGACAATCAATCACAGGGTGATTGTCGGTGGCTGCCGATGTGGCTTAATTACTACTGTTGTGCCGGGCAGTGGGTCCTTGATGGCTAAAGTAGGTGTGTGTGTCTTGAGTTAGTCGTTTCCAGGCTTCAATAATATTTATTAATATTATTTCCATACACTATTTACTATGAACG
>CAMLKS010000094.1 GCA_946480675.1 uncultured Bacteroidota bacterium | reverse complement strand
AAAGAATGCCAGTACTGCACAAGCCAATAATATAACTATGGTGATTAATGCGATCATGATTGTTTTTCTTTTAAAATAATTTCGATTTTCCGGGCAAAATAAGCCTTTTTCTGCGGATTACGCAAACTTAATTTACGATACATTTCAATGGCCTTATCGTGCCTGCCTTGCATAAAGTGTATTTCGGCCAGGCTTTCGCTTACCAGGTCGTCTTCTTTAGTAATAGAGTTTACGGCCATTTCAAATACCTTTTCAGGTATCTCGTCATTTTCTTCTTCCAAAGCGGCAGCTAGTTTTTCTTTCTGCCACATAGTTTTTACTGCTTTTCTATCTTCTTCTTCGTCGGCTTCCTTCTGTTTGCGTGTCTTGAAATAGTTAAGCCATTCAGAAAAGCTCATTACCACCATCAGTTGTTTGCCTTCGTCGTGTATGCCCGGCAGGTCGGCAGGTATGTTGTTGGATACATGCATGCCCTGGTGCAGAAAGTAGTCTTCCGTATATATGGGCAGTATAAAAGCTTCGTTATCTTCTGTAAGCGGATGCTCAGGAAGTGGTTTTTGTTGGGGAGCGTGTGTTTCCACAACCGGTTCCGGGTGCGTTTCTTCTATCTTTTCAAGCTGCGGCGGCACATCAAATGATAATACTTCTTCAGCAATTGTTCCATTTTGTTCCGTTTCCGGTGCTACTACTTCAATTGTTTCCGTTTGCTGGGGTTGTGCAGCTATTGCAGGTTCTTCCGCAGGGAGGGTTTCTGCCAGTGCATTGGCTACCACGGGTGTTATTACCAATTCGGAAACGGCAGGTTCCTGCGCAGCAGGTACAATTGTTTCTTTTTGTTCCGGTTCTGCTGGTTTTTGTGGCGCTGTAGCCTGCGGTGCAGGTAGTGGTTCCTGGCCACCAACAGCCGCCTGTAAAAACTGGCAATACAGCAACCAGTTGCCCATGTATAGTTGCATCATGGACATCATAGGGGCAGAATATGGCTGTGCCCGATGTTCGTTTGCTGCTTCCATATAACGTGCCGGTACAAAATACGGATAGGCCTGCGTGAGCGCAGCAATGCTTTCTTTATCTGCTTCCGAAATATGTTCCGGTTCGGCCAGTACCCTTGAGATGTATTGTATGGAAGAAGAGGTTATCATGAGTCTGTAAAGCTACTACCAATTTACAAATGCTTTATTAAAGATATCATCTGCCAGCTGATTTCCTATGGTTTCGATAAGGGTTGTTTCCACCGATTGTATGGTTTGGGTGGCTGGGAAGTCGGCAAAGCGGGTAAATGTTTGTGTAAAATCGGCTTTTTCGTCGAGTTTGTTTTTAAAGTTTATGTTAACCGATATCGTAAGCCTGTTCTGGCTGGCTTGCTGCGTGTTCTGTACACCCGATATGGTTACTTCATAAGCCGTAATGGTGCCCGATATATCATAGTCTGCATTGTCGGTATTGACGGGTGCCAGGCCGGTTTGCGTGAGTATACGACTACGTATTTTAGACGTGAGCGACGGACTAAGCGTAGGTACTACGTTGCGTGCCCGGTTTTCCAGCACGTGCATATTCAGCGTTTTGCCGGCTATACTGGCGCCGGTGAAGCTGTACACGCCACAACCACTGCAAAAGAATATGAGTACGGGTATTAAAAAAAGATATAACCTGTGCATGAGTGTCGCTTAAAATTACTCTTTAATATCGTATTCTTTGATCTTGCGGTACAGTGTACGCTCTGAAATGCCCAGTTCATTGGCCGCATCGCGCCTGCGGCCTTTATGTTTTTTAAGCGATTTGATAATAAATTCCTTCTCACGGTCGCTCAGCATCAGTGACTCTTCCACATCTTCATGATGGTCTACCTGGCGATGTTCGGAAGGAGCAGATAGAATGATGGGGTTGTTGCCAGCGGGAGTAATATGTTCTGCGGGATAGGCCGGAACATAAGAGCCGGTATCGGGCAAAACGGGGGCTGTGAAGCCACCGGGTTGGTGTGTCAGTTCAAAAAGCAATTGCTTGATGTCTGTCATGTCTTTTTTTAACTCGAAAATGACCTTGTATAGTATATCGCGCTCGGTAGCACTAAAATCGCTGTTCGAGTTTTGAGCCGATGGAGTAGGCATCGGCACATTGGCTGCCGGAGCTGGTAGTAATGCCAAACCGCGGTTGCCTGCAATTTGCGGCATGAACTTTTGCAGCATTTCAGAGGTTACATTTTTATCGGTACTGAGTACCGATATCTGCTCTGCAATATTCTTCAGTTCGCGCACGTTGCCCGGCCAGGGATAGTTTACGAGTATCTGCTGTGCATTGGCATCCAGCTGTACGGATTGGGTTTTATAACGCTCTGAAAAATCGGAAGCGAACTTGCGGAACAACAAAGGAATATCTTCCTTCCTGTCGCGCAGGGCGGGTACCCGAATAGGTACGGTGCTAAGCCTGTAGTAGAGGTCTTCGCGAAACCTGCCATTATGTGTATGTTCCAGCAGATCGCGGTTTGTAGCGGCTATCACACGCACATCTGTCTTCTGTACTTTAGAAGAGCCTACACGGATAAATTCGCCGGTTTCCAGCACACGCAGCAGGCGCGCCTGTGTGCCCAGCGGCATCTCACCTATTTCATCCAGGAAAATAGTACCACCATTTACGGTTTCAAAATATCCTTTACGGCTTTCTACCGCGCCAGTAAACGAACCTTTTTCGTGGCCGAAAAGCTCACTATCTATAGTGCCTTCAGGTATAGCACCACAGTTTACGGCTATGAATGGATTATGCTTACGGGATGATAGTGCATGAATGATATTGGAGAACGCTTCCTTGCCTACACCGCTTTCGCCCGCTATCAGTACCGACAGATCGGTATTGGCAACCTGTGCTGCTGTATCCAGTGCATGGTTGAGTGCGGGAGCGTTGCCTATAATTCCAAACCTGTTCTTAATGCTTTGTATTTCCATAATACTCCTTATTACTCCAATGCCTTCAGGCTTTAAGTTTATACTATTATGCTACAGCTGTTATCTCGCCGATAAGTGTAGCAGAAGTGGCACTATTCACCTTCACCATTACATAATCACCTTTCGATAGATTGTATGTTGATTTAGGGAAAACCACCATCTTGTTTTGTGAGTTGCGTCCGCACCAGTCCTGATCGCTACGTTTACTGTCGCCTTCTATCAATATCTTGAATGTTTTGCCAATATCGTTTTGATAGCTTTGGCGTGAATGGCTGTTTTGCAGGTTGATAATTTCTTCCAGCCTTCTCTTTTTTACTTCTTCCTCTACATCATCTTCATAACGACGTGCTGCCAGCGTGCCAGGACGTTCGCTGTAAGAGAACATATATGCCATATCAAAGCGGCATATTTCCATCAGGCTAAGTGTATCCTGGTGCTCTTCTTCAGTTTCGCTGCAGAAACCGCTGATAACATCGGTACTCAAACCACAATCGGGCATTATCTCGCGGATGCGTTTTACTTTACTCAGGTACCAGTCGCGGGTATAGGTACGGTTCATATGCTGCAGGATGCGGGTATTGCCACTTTGCACCGGCAGGTGTATGTATTCGCAAATGTTATCGTACCTGGCCATGGTGTGCAGCACATCATCCGTAATGTCTTTAGGATGGGATGTGCTGAAGCGTACGCGCAGTAATGGAGATATCAATGCCACCATTTCCAGCAGTTTATCGAAGGTTACTTCCTCGCCAGAACTGGTGTAATAATAACTATCTACATTCTGACCCAGTAGCGTTACTTCGCGATAGCCCCTTTCAAAAAGGTCTTTACACTCGTTTACAATGCTTTGTGCATCGCGGCTGCGTTCCCGGCCACGGGTAAACGGCACCACGCAGAAGGTGCACATATTGTTGCATCCACGCATGATGCTGACAAATGCTGTAACACCATTGGAATCGAGGCGTACGGGTGCGATATCAGCATACGTTTCTTCGCGGCTCAGCAGTACGTTCACGCTCTTTTGTCCGCCTTCAGCTTCTGATACCAGGCCGGGTAGGGTGCGGTAGGCATCGGGGCCTACTACTATATCTACCAGCTTTTCTTCTTCCAGAAATTTTGCCTTTAAGCGTTCGGCCATGCAACCCAACACGCCTATCAGCATGCCCGGCCTATTGTCCTTTATTTTTTTAAAAGCCTGTAAGCGGTTGCGAACCGTTTGTTCCGCCTTTTCGCGGATGGAACATGTATTGATAAGCACCAGGCTGGCTTCCTCGTAATTGCGTGTAGCACCAAAACCTTCTTCCTGCAATATAGAAGCTACAATTTCGCTATCGCTGAAATTCATCTGGCAGCCGTAGCTTTCTATATAAAACTTCTTTTGATATTGATTCGGGTCTTCTGCAAAGGGTGCAAATGCCTCTCCCTGCCTGTTTTCTTCTATCACTTTTTGCAGCAATTCTGCCATAATTTCAGTTTCGGTTTTTGCAAATGTACGTATAAGAACCTGCTTCTACCATGTAAATCAGTTAAAAATATTGATAACGGTATAGCCCAAAAACAAAGCCGCCCACCAAAATGGCAGGCGGCATAAAAGGGTGCAGGTTACAGATTAGTTAAACTCTGTATCCGGTATGTTTTTATTGATTTCAGCTGTTTCCACGTTGGCTGTGATATTCATTGGCCCGGCAGCCAGCTTAATAGTGTATGGCACTTTATAGCCATTAGCACCGGCTACTTCTTTATAGTCTGCATATTCTACAGATTGTGGGCCTTCGGGTGTAGATTCTACACGTTTTACCAAGTAGCCTGTTTTTGTATCATAGTATTCGGTAGTCTTGTCACCTTTCGTATTTACCGCTTCCAATACGTATGCATCAGCGCCATTTACCTGGTCCATGCCTTTCAGTGTACGTTTGATGCCATATTTTTCAGGGTGCAGGTCGGCTGCGATGTCTGCTTTTTCTTTTGAGCTGGCAATTTCATCTGGGCCCATTTCTGCCCTTTGCCCTTGTTGCTCTGCATAGCCTTTAGTGCCATCGAATACTTCTTTAGAGAACACCATACCCATGCCTTCTACCATCGATTTCATTTTAGAAGGGCTTTTCTTCATTTCTGTAATGGTAAGTGGTATTTCCTGTCCCTGAACGCTCAGTATGCCCTTGCTTACGGTTTTGATGTCTTTAATGCTATTAATAGCTTTTTCGCCACCTATAGCTGCAATGTATTTTTTCATAACCTCAGCCGCAGTAACGTTTGCAGGAACTGCTTTTTGTTCGCCGGTTTTCAGCGGGTTGCCATAGTTATCAAAATACTCCAGTTTGCCATCGCTGTCATATTTGGCCAGGGTTTTATCTACATCTCCCTTGTTGCCTACTACTACAATGTGTGCTTTGTCGGCATTCACATATTTGCGAGCTACATTCTGAATGTCATCCACTGTTACTGCATTCAGGTTTTTCAGGTAGTTCTGGTAGTAATCCTTCGGCATTTTATAGCGCTCTATGTTGATGGCATATTGTGCTATGGTTTGCGGATTTTCAAGGCCAATAGCGAATGAACCCGACATATTGTTGAGGTGGTTCTGCAATTCATCCTGCGGTACTTTTTCGCTTTGCAGCTTGCGCATTTCAGCTATTATTTCGCCTACAGAGCTATCGCTTACCGCATTGCGGCATTTTGCATAAGCGGTGAAGGTACCCTTCAGGTCGTCTTGAGTGATAGATGAATAGGAACCATAAGTCCAGCCATGTTTTTCGCGCAGGTTGAGGAACAGGCGGCCGTTAGAGCCACCACCCAGGATAGAGTTTGCCACACGGGCTTTGATAACATCTGGCGTACCCGGTTGCAGGTCTACAGGGTAAGTTACATTGATAACGCTTTGTACAGCACCATCGCGTGGTACGAATGCTACCTGTGTTTTTTCAATAGGCTTAGGGTCCTGGTATTTGGCTACAGGAACATCCGCCTTTGCCCATTTGCCAAAATGTTTTTCAATAAAATCCTTTGCCTCGCCAACAGTGATATCACCTACCAGTGCCATATAGGCTACATTGGGCCGGAAGTAAGTGCTGTAGTATTTCTTGCAATCTTCCAGTGTGATGTTTTTAACCGTAACATCTGTAGGCACCTCGCCATAAGGATGTTGTTTGCCGAAGTTGATAACTGCGCTCACGTTTTGCAGCATATCGTCCGGCTCATTTTTGCTGGCTTCCAGACCTGAAAGTGTACGTTTCTTTATTTTATCCAGTTCTTCCTGTTTGAAGTCTGAATTGATAACGATATCTGCCACTAACTGCAACATGGTGCCCATGTGCTTTTTCAGCGAACTGGCGTAAATACCTTCGTCAGACGCGTTGATGTTGGCGCCGATGTAATCTATTTGTTTATTCAATTCTTCGTTGCTACGATGCGTAGTACCGCTGGTAAGCAGTTCAGACATCATAGAACGGTACCCTGCGGCATTACCTTCCAGTTCGGGCCTTACATCCAGCTGGATGCTGCAGCTAATAACAGGCAGTTTGTGTTTTTCAACTACAAAAACACGCAGACCATTGGGTAAAGTGAAACTTTGAGCGTCGCCCAGTTTTACTTCGGGTGCGGGGCCGGCTTTAGGCCTCACGCTGCGGTCCAGCTTTTGTGCCGATGCGCTGATAGCTATTGCTATCGATAATATAGAGAGCGTTAATTTTTTCATTTTTTCTGTTCTTTTCAGTTGAAGTGTTGGGGGTAATAAGCAATTATCCTTTCTTTTCCTGTGCTTTTGGCAGGTAGTAAACTACCAGGCGGTTTTCCTTGGTAAAGTATTTATTGGCCACGCGTTTCAGGTCTTCCTTCGTTATTTTGGTATAGCGAGACAGTTCTGTATTTATCAGGTCGGCATTACCAAAATAAGTGTAGTAAGTAGCCAGGTTTTCAACGATGCCTTGTATGCGCTGGTTTTGCGTTACAAAATCATTCTCTGCTTGGTTCATCAGCTTTTGATACTCTTCATCACTGATGAGTTCTTTCTTTACCCTTTCCACTTCAGCCAGCATAGATGCTTCCAGGTCTTCCGGCTTAACACCTGCATTGGTGATGCCATACATGAAAGCTACACCCGGGTCTTCATTAGGTATCATGAAGGCACCTACTGCAAGGCCTTTTTGTTGTTTGTCCACTATCTCTTTCTGAAAGCGGGAGCTTTTACCCTGAGACAGCATTTGTGTAAGCAGTTGCAGCGTGTACCAATCGTCCGTACCCATTTTAGGTGTATGATAGGCTACGATAACAGCAGGCAATTGCACATTGTCGTAAAAATTCACGCGTTTTTCAGCTGTTTGTGCCGGCTCTACTTCCGTAGGGCGGGGAATCGCTTTCGTGCCTTTAGGAATATCGCCAAAGTATTTGGTGATCAGTTCTTTGGTTTTAGCTATATCCAGATCGCCACCAATAGCCAGTACGGCATTGTTAGGTACGTAGAATGTTTTATAGAAATCCATGAACTCTTCCAGCTTAGACTGGTCTATATATTGCTCTTTACCGATAGGTGACCAGCGGTAAGGGTGCTTTGTATAAGCATTCTCATACACTACGTTCAGCAATTGTCCGTAAGGCGTATTATCGTAGCGCTGTTTCTTTTCTTCTTTTACCACCTTGCGTTGCGTTTCCACGCCTACCATGTCAATTTTAGCCTGCAACATGCGTTCTGATTCCATCCACAGGGCCAGTTCCAGTTGATTTGAAGGCATTACTTCGTAATAGAAAGTGCGATCCTGAGAAGTATTGGCATTCAGCTGCCCACCGGCTGCCTGAACCATCTTCATATATTCACCGCGGCCTATGTTTTCGCTGCCTTCAAACAACAAGTGCTCGAAGAAGTGGGCGAAACCGGTACGCTGAGGGTCTTCATTTTTAGAACCTACATGATACATAACAGATACAGCTACTATAGGTGTAGCGTGGTCTTCGTGAAGGATTACGTGCAACCCGTTCGGCAGATCAAACTCGGTAAACTTAATGTTACCGTCTGCTTTTACATTGGTGCTGAACACAGAAGCGCCCAACAACATGGCATAGAAAGCTTTAAGCTTCATAATAAATAAATTGATTTGTGGCAAAAATACTGGTTAGGTGCTAATGTGTACGTGTTAATTAAAGCTAAGGGC
>CAMLKS010000093.1 GCA_946480675.1 uncultured Bacteroidota bacterium | reverse complement strand
GAGCCAGGCCGTACGTGTCAGGGCATTGTAAAAAACAATACCAACCACAGCACACACTATACCAGCTACCACATCTGCTATATAATGGTGGCTGGTATAAACAGCGGCAAACCACACACCAACCATTATAGTAGCGAAAATGACATTAATATAACCTAGCCTGTTCCTTAAGCCATAATACAACACCAGTGTTGGATATGCTGAATGCAATGATGGCATGGCCGCAAATACATTTGACCCTTTTGCATACAGTGATTTAAATATTTCCACCCCGAAAAAAGCATCGAACCTCGATAATCCCGCTGTATTGCTTAATGTACCGGGTTCAAAGGTGAATCCGTGGTTTTGAACGTACCATGGTGGTGCCGCCGGGTAGGTATAATAGACTACAAAACCTACAAGGTTTATCACCAGGAAACTAAATGCAAAATGAAAAAATTCCTTTCTATGCCTGGCGAATAAATAGCCGCCAAAAAGTAAAGGCACCGGCACCCATGTTAAATAAAAGAACCCGGTGAGTATATCTAGAAATGTATTGTTATGCAATAACCAATATTCATTGGGGGTAATGATGCTGCCATTATATGAAATCCCAAACCAGCTTTTTTCAAATGCATATAGGTCGGCTATGTACACTGCATTAAGTTTATAGTTTGGAAATGCTTTCATATAGTCGAACAGCACCCAGTACACTATAAAAACAGAAAACCCAATTACAAATTTTCGTGTTTTTACAGATGCGAAATACAGGATATTTACCATCGAAATAAGAAATACCTGCTCGGGCCTGAAGCCTATCAACAAATATGACAATAGCATGTACCCAACCGTAATTGCTGCCATCATCAGCAATTGCCTGCCCTTAAATAATGTACTGGACTTTAAACTTTTCACTAATGCTACAATCATAATTTCTACTTCATTTTCGATTTCCCCCGGTTATCGCGAGCAACACGAGAGTATATCGATATATTCTTATCGAACAAAAACTGGAATAGCAGTTTTGTGTACGATGTGTGGTATCCTAATGTTTCGTAATAAGAATTTGCGATTTGCTTGATTTTCGGCAGTTTATTCCATGGTATAGATGGGAAATCATGATGCTCATTATGATAGCCCACATTCAGGTTTACAGGGTTTAGTACGCCATAATAACTTTTGGTTTCCTGGTGGTCTCCGTGCGTTAGGTAGTGTTCTTGTATCCAGCGGGCACCTAATGGGTGTAACCCAATTGAAAAGAAGAAACTCAACACCAGGAACATTGTTGATTTGACCCCTAAGAAGTATATAACCAATGCCATAAAACCAAATTGAACAATCCAGTTTACCAATGTCCAGCCATCAAATATTTTTATCTCTTTGGTAAGGCGCAACGGACGCAATAACTGAAATACAGGATAGAACAATAACCACAGTGCTTTACCTAATGTGGAGTTATCTATCAATTTTGCTTCCCAGCGAAACGGCATATCTGCATCCAGCTCTTCTACACCCTGGTATGAATGGTGCTTCAAATGATATTTCTGAAATGATACCGAACTGGGAAATACCAATGGCAGGTTGGCCAATATGCCTGATAGAGTATTGAGTGTGCGGTTCTTGAACAGAAGATTATGCGCACATTCATGAATACAAACAAACAGGGTATGGCAGGCAAAAGCACCAACGCAATATGATAACACTATTATTAACCACCATGGGCTTTCTTTCAACACAACAGCCAGGGTTAATTGTACAGCTACACACAATGCTATCACCAAAATGGTATAAGGATTACGACCTATCAACGCCCTTATCTCAGGATGCTTGTTGATGATCTCCTTTGTACGCTTTTTGTGTGGTTCGCTTTCATCAGACCATACAAAGCTTTTGGTATCTCTATTTGCGGCCATTTACAGTTGTTCGTTTTAGTTGTTGCAATAGTGTTTTTATAGTTGGTTATTCCGATCTGAATATCTTATCCCACAATACAGAGCTTACACCATACTTCTTGCTGGAATCCTGGTAATGATGCAGCATATGATGCCGCTTCAGTTCTTTCCAGAATTTGCTTTTAAAATTGTAGTGGTGCAAGGCATAGTGGCTCATATCATATATCAGGTAACCTGTAACAAAACCAGGAAAGAAAGCATGGAACTGCACTTCATTAAATACTGCAGACAAGATGAAATAAAACAATACAGCCAAAGGAATGCTTACCGATGGTGGCATTACCAATCGTTTTACATCGTTAGGGTAATCGTGATGCACACCATGGAATACAAAATGGATACGTTCCATAAACTTCCCTTTGGGAGTAAAATGAAACACAAATCGGTGCAAAACATACTCTATAAGCGACCACCCAAGTATGCCTAAGAAATAGAACAATATGATAGTACCGGCATTTGTATGCAGCACAAAAACACTTTTACCCAAAAAATATAGCACTACCGGCACATAAATAAAAAGCGGCACACTGAAATGTACTTTTGACATTGCTTCCATAAAGTTGCTTTTAAACATCCTTACAGATTCTGTTGAATTAGAAACAAAATTCTTTGCCATGGTTTTTCTATGGTTTTATTCTTTCTAATATGGTAGCACCCGTTGTTACATCTGTACCCTTCAGTTCTATATATATCACATTGGGCGACCAAAATGTACCTCCGTGAATTTTTATATAGATCCTTTTTAACACTGCCTGCTTGCCTGAAATATTCGCAAATACGTAATAGTTATCATCCGCAGCTTTTTTCAAATACAACGGGCGTTTGTTGTATGCCAAAAACCTCATCTCATAGTTATCTTTCGATAGCTTCTTTACGTTCAGCCCGTAAGCAAATTTTCGCTGTATAAAGTTTAGTTCCTTTCGACTACCATCTTCTGCATAGCGCAACCAGAAAATATGAACCGGCTCATCTACATTCAATACACCATTCTTAAGGTTCAACTCATAAACTATCGTATTCTTATTAGGGGTACGCTGCACATAGAAAAGCATATTCTTAATACCGGATGGTATAGGCATGGTATCCTGCTCTTCAAAAACAGGCATTAGTGTATTGGCCGCAGCTTTATCTACTGCACCCAATAGCAAACAAGCCAATAGCATTATATATATCTTATATCCTTTCATTCCAGTTTAATCATCTATTGTTTTGCATCCAGTGCTTTTTTTGCATCTCTGAGGCGATTGATGGCAGTGATGTTGGTGAGTACTGCCATTATCGTAATAGGGAAAGTAAATACGGACATGGTTTCAAAGACATGGAACGGAATACCCGGAATAAACAATTTATAATCGCCGCCTATAAAATGAGCCGCAACACCACAGGCTATAGCTGTAATACCTATCAACACCACGCGTTCCGGGCGCTGCATTAAACCACCTTTACATTCAATACCTAAACCTTCAGCACGTGCGCGTGTATAGCTTACCATCATAGAACCTATCAGTGCTATAAATGCAAATAGTGAACTGAGGAAGTAGTGGTGCGATACTAGGTAATAGCATATACCGAGGAACATTACCAACTCGCTATAACGGTCGAGCACAGAATCATACAATGCTCCGAATTTTGAGCTCATGTTACCAAGCCTTGCCACCTGCCCATCCAGCATATCAAACAGTCCTGCAAAAAGCACCAGTGCGCCTGCCCACCCTACATAAGAAAGATCTCCACGATTGCCTACTTCTGCACCCTTAATAAAAATGATAGCTACACCTATATTCAGCATCAGGCCGATGGTAGTAACTGCATTAGGCGTCAATCCTCTGTTTATCAACAGCTTAACGAACGGATTTATAACCTTATAAATACCGTGTTGCAATGAATCCCGTGTTGTATTAACCGCTGTGCTCATAAATAACTGTTTTAAAAATCAAACTTGAAACGTGCACGAATACCCAGATCTGATACATTAGGGTTATCGAGGTACGTGAAACGCTTTACCACATCAACCCTAAAGAAGTTGAATATATTACCAATACCTACGCTACCTTCTATGTAAGGTTTGTTCTCCAGTGTATAGGTTGCCGGTGTGCCGTCTGCATATGTTGGAAACTTCAACAAATCAGGGTCGTTACCTGGCAGGTTCTCGCTACGCACGCCTCCGTACAGCATCTTCAGGTTGATGTATTCTCTAAATCTTGTTTTCTTTATCAATGGTATCTTGTTGAAAATAAAACCATTGAAGCAGTGGTCAATAATTAGGCTGGCATAGTGATCACTGACGAACTCCAGAAAATTCATCAGGTTGTACGACTGTAATTGTAGTGAATATGTTTGGTTGGCGCGGTGTATGGCCAACAGCGGGTAAGGCACTTTACCAAAGATATTGCCACCTTCCAGCACCACATCACTATAACCCAACTGCGACATGTACACGCGTTTGTAAATATTCGCAGATATGTTTTGGTAATTATACTGCCCGTTAAAAAGACCGTCTATGCCTGCTATTGCCCTTACTGTAAATACCGGGTAGCGGTTGGGCATAGGAATACGATATTGCTTGCCCTGGTAGAATTCTTCATTGGGAGCCCAGCGCAATTCAAGACTGAGTTCTGAAGTGGTGATGGAATTAACCTTCTGCAACTGGTATGGATTCGTTATTTCTTTTACATATTCCAATTGGCCGGCAGCTTGTTGCCTCCAGTTTTTAAATCCTGCACGAAACGAAAAATGATTGCGCATTTCATGCAGGTAGTCTAATACATAAATATCATTGTACAGCCATTTATCATTCACACCACGCTTGATGGATAGCAACACGTTATCTTCCTGTATGAACTGTAGCTCCTGCCCGGGTATCTTCGTGTCCTTTTGATAATTGGCGCGAAGCACGCGAACGGGAAATTCAAATATCGAACGATTGGTAAACGAATAAGCCCCGCCTATATAGTATTTCCACTTTTCATCCTTAAAGCCGTAGGCGGCATATGTTTCTATCGTATAGCGTTTGCTGAAGGTAGTGGTAGTGCGCCCACCGAACCTTAACCGGAAACCTTCTACGGGATTGAAGCTGTAGAATGTATTTACAGGTCCCACCTCTACGTAGGGTGTAATACGCTTGTAGCCTGCTATGAGCATGGTACCAATATCCATCACTCTTTTGAAAGAACGTGAATTGCGCAAACTGTCAATATTAGCATAGGTACGTGCTTCGGCAGCGGTTAATGAATCGTGCCTGCTGGTGTTCCAATAAATTTCATCCTGCTTGCCAGCCTCAGCATCTGTCACTAAAGTTTCACCCTTATAAAAATCATCCGGCCTTACGTTATTTACCAGGAAATTTTTAAATGAAACCGTACGCTGCCCATACACACCGCCCGAGCGTTTTTCAGAGATACCAAAATCTGTCTTTACATCTGAACGTGAGAGGTAGTATTTATTATCGTTTGCTTTCTGAAAATCAAGGTTGATATCAAGGTCACGTACCCAGTTGAGGTTAATATTTTTATTAACGGTCATTTGTACCTTCTGCACCGCGTAGTTGGTGTCCAGCGTTACATACAGCCTTCCCTGGAATAACATATCCGTTTTATTGCGCGGATAAAAACTCAACCCTACCAATTTTATATTGTCAACAATTACCGTGTCCACAATAAAAAACTGGTAAAACGAGGGTGCCATGTTGGCAATAGGACTTAAGAACTGGTTGGTCATCACAGTAATGTTATTGCTGTATATGTCCACATCCTGGTACATGTGCTTTACATAGGTATTCAGGCCCACATTGTCCAGGTATTCACCAAAGTTTACTTTCCGGTCGCCTTTGATTATGACTTTGTTCTTGTCACCTTTTTTCCTGAAATAGTTATCGGCTATCTTTTCCTGCAGGTATAGTGGCATCAATGCCTTATCGGGCACCGATGTTGTGTCGATATTATTGATCATATACTTGAAGGAGCGAAACAGGCGGTTCTTGCGTAATTTTTCGGGCGTATTGGTTAGTGCCAGCTCCAGCTTCTCATAGGTTTGATATTCCAGGTATTCATTATTCTGGCTCCTGTTACCATCCCTGTGTTCTATCACTTTTCTTATCAGGTCTACAGCAGGATTGTTCTTATTACGATACTTTACCTTCTTGGGTTTTACCAATACTTCCTGTAGTGAACGGTTATCGGGCTGCAAAGAAATATTAAGGGTTTGCGTTTTACCCGGATGTATCTTAAGTGTTACCGTTTGATAACCAACCAAAGAAACCTGCAGCTTTGTTTGCTCGCTTTCAGACTTCAGCTCGAAATAACCATTCGGGTTGCTATTGGCGCCCAATGGCGTGCCGGGGAAAAAGACACTTACAAATTCGAGCGGTTTCTTTGTCGCTGCATCTTTTACATACCCTTTTATAATGGTGGTTTGGGCTATGGCGGGTATAGCACATAACCACAACAATAAGATTGCTGCCAGCCTAACAAACATATTTCCTGTCTT
This sequence comes from uncultured Bacteroidota bacterium, assembly GCA_946480675.1. Next base: position 1,790 of record CAMLKS010000093.1, on the reverse strand, counting down.
AACTGAATACATACGTCTTCTGCAATAAATAATTGTAACTAATCCCAACTAATACGGATACCAATACTTTTGAAAGTGCATAGTTGACATGCCAATAATCGGCCAGCAGGTACATACCACCTGCATTCAATGCCAGGTTGCCGCACCATACCAGCAGGTATCTGAATGCTTGCTTTTTTGCTTGTTTATCCGCCGCATCAAAAACCCATTGGCGACCTAATAAAAAATTAGACACCCCACCACTGATATTACCTGTAATGGTGGCAGCCACATATACCATGCCCAATACCTCTACTGCCAATACAGTAACGAGGAAATCGATGAGCGAGGCGATGAGTGAAGCTGCCTGTGCTTTTAAAAAAGTTAACATTACAGGTATTCTATGCGTATATCATTATCCACATTATCACATTGGTGTAAACCCCGGATAGCACATCATCTGCCATTACGCCCCACCCACCGGGCAGTTTCTCTGCCCTTCTTATGTATAAGGGTTTTACAATGTCAAAAAAACGAAAGAGTATCAGCGCCAACAGTAAATTATAAGTAGTAACCGGTAGGCCAACAAGGCTTATAAACATGCCTGCCACTTCATCTATCACTACTTTTTTATCATCTTTTCCCCAATGCGCTTCTACCTTTCCGGCAGACCATATGCCTACCATAGTAGTAAGCAAGGTCAGAGCAACCTGTACCGTAACATCACCCCTAATAATAACTGTTACTACGTACCAACACAGCACACCACATATTGCCGCGACGGTTCCTCCTCCCTTGCCTATATAACCTATACCTAGCCAACTGGCTATTATTTTGTGCAGTTTTATCATAAAGACTCAACCAATTCCTGGTAGTAATCCAGGCCCAGGTGTGTTATCATGTCTTCGCCCATAATATGGCGCAGCGTATTCTGCAATTTTATCAGTTGTTTGAAGATGTCGTGCTCCGGCTTCAGGTCTGGTGCTGTTTGCGGCGACTTGAAGTAGAATGACAACCACTCCTGGATACCACCCATACCTGCACGGCTGGCCAGGTCCATAAACAGAGCCAGGTCTAATACGATAGGCGCTGCCAGGATGGAATCGCGGCACAGGAAGTTGATTTTAATCTGCATCGGGTAGCCCATCCAGCCAAAGATGTCGATGTTATCCCAGCTTTCTTTATTATCACCATGCGGAGGATAATAGTTGATACGCACTTTATGATACAGTTCACCATACAGTTCCGGATTCAGGTCAGGACGCAGTATTTCTTCCAGTACACTCAGTTTAGATACTTCTTTTGTTTTGAAGTTATCGGGGTCATCCAGCACCAGGCCATCCCTGTTACCCAATATGTTTGAGGAGAACCAACCTTTGATACCCAGTGCCCTTGCATGCAGGCCCGGCGCAACGATTGTTTTCATCAAGGTTTGGCCTGTTTTGAAATCTTTACCGGCTATAGGCACTTCCATTACTTTGGCCAATTCTACCAAAGCAGGAATATCACAAGTAAGGTTTGGCGCGCCATTGGCAAAAGGCACACCCATCTTGATAGCCGCATAAGCATATATCATACTGGGAGATATGCGAGGGTCATCGTTATTCAACCCGGCTTCAAAATTTTCAATAGTATCATATACCTCACAGTGATCGATATATTTTTCTGTAGAAGCACACCATACCATTACCAGGCGGCTACAGTTATTCTTTTCTTTGAACGACCGGATATCCTCCATCAGTTCGAAAGCAAGATCATATTTGCTCTTTGCTTTTTTGATATTATTACCATCCAAATTCTTTACGAATTCC
>CAMLKS010000092.1 GCA_946480675.1 uncultured Bacteroidota bacterium | reverse complement strand
AGCTGCGAAGCGCTGTTCACATTCAGCGGTTGCCCTTGCTCACGGTTGGCAGATCCATAATAGCGTTCATACAGTATCTTTCCTTTATAACCTACCAGCACGCTACCATTAAAACCTACACGCGTTTGTATCTTGTAAAATGAATCCAGGCGCTGTATCATGCGTTTATATTCCGGTGCAGAACTGTCCGTATAAGTTAGCTTCATCCCGCCGCTAAACTTCTTCGGCTCTTCATGAAAACGCGGGTTGGCAGCAACCGGTTCTGTTTTAGAATGACAAGCAACAATGAGTATGCACAGGATAACTGTGGCTATATATGGAAAAAAGTATTTGCGCATTTCTATGTGTTCGGGGAAACTTCAAAAATAAATATGCCACGCAAGGTTTATAGCGTGGTTAACTCAACTTTAACAAATGTAATTACATCATCCATAAATTCATAATAGCACTGGTTCAGCTCGTAAAAATGGGCGATGAATATGTTGTATGCTTCTTCCACCGGTGGCATATACTTGGCCCTGCGCGAAAGCCCTGTCAGCGAGCGTTGCACACCGGGCAGCATGCGGTAGCCATACAGCCAGTTATGTTGCTGCATATGAGGAAAGTATGAAGCAAATATTTCAGGTAAGTATTGTTGATTGGATGATAGTTGGTTGTATGTTTTCTGTGTGAAGTCGAATAGCTGTTTTTCAGAAGGAAAATGTTTCGGGTCGTTAGCAAGGAAGTGGTCGTATACGGTATCAATTATGGCCCCTGAGTATAATCCGTAAGTTTCTCTAAACCATAATTTAGCACGCTGGTTGGCAGGATGCGTATCTGTAAACAGGTCTATTTTCCGGTGCAGCTTTATGCCATTTTGTATGCCTTCCGGAAAGTGTTGCAGTGCTTTCATGCCCTTTACATGGTCGGCTATCATATTTCCGGTCAGTATATCCGTATCGCCAAAAGAAAGAAAAGCATGTCCCAGGTAATTCATGATGCTAAACTACATTATTATTCTGGCCCGCTTGCGACAGCTTCTGCAGGTCGCTGTTCATAGCCTTTAGTTCTATGATCATCCGGTCGATGTATAAAAGCTGCTGACTGGTGAGTGCAACAGGCAATGGCTGTTGCGGCGCCGTCTGTGCCGGTATGTCGGGGTTGATTTGACGCACTAATTCCATGTTGTTGTTGAACCAGTACAGGCACAGGTTCAGGCGCTGCAATTGGTTGGTAGTTAGTATACCACCTTCAGCTTCATTTTTATGCTCCTGTTCCAGGTGAATGTTATTCAACTCTCGCGTGATGCGTACATTATGGGTAATGAGGTGATAATATATGGCGTAGCTCTTCCGCTTCAGGCTGGGTTCCTGCATATAGCGGTTGAAAGAATCAAATGCATTGCTGTTTTTCGATTCTGCGTTGCGTTTTTGCCTCGTCCAGTTTATTAGCGCCTTCGTTCCGAAAAAGGTTGCTATGAAGTAATTATAGTTTGCGCAAATGGCCGTGGTCATATGGCGTGGTAGCCATTTTTTATCCCAGTGCGGCAGCAGGGCAAATCCGGCAATGATAGCCAGCCCCGCACCACCAATAGTAGAACCCGCGCGTGTGAGCAGCAGTACCGGGTTCAGGGTCTCCTCCACATCAAACAGCATTACAAGGCTGAGCGTGATGAAGAATACAGCTACCGAATAGCGCTTGTGCAGGAAGTATACCATCAGCACAAAACTGGCAAACAGTATGGCTTCTTGCAGAAATATGCCTGTTGGTAAATACAGGAACAATCCACCGGCCAATCCTCCCAATACGGTACCTATTACACGGTCTATGGCTTTTTTTAAGGTAGCACCAAAGTAAGGTTGCAATACGATGATAACCGTGAAGGGTATCCAGTAGCCATGGTCTATTTTAAACCATAAGGATATGAATAATGCCAGTGCCGAGGCCACAGCCGACCGTAGTGCATAGCGAGTAGTAAAGGTGTTGAAATTGAAAAGTATCTCTAAACTGCGCAGCCAATGCTTGGGGTGAAGTATGAAGATGGTTTTGATAAGCGAATAAGAGCGGTAAACAGACAATCCTTTACCCAGAGTTTCCAGGCGCCCTATCACACTTTCTATGAGCTTTAGCGAACGTTCTGCCAGTTGCGTTACCCTTTTGTATATCTCTGTATGCGGGTCGTTAATGTCGTAGTTATATTCTTTTAGCAGTGCTATCATTTTTTGCACACGGCTCACGCGCGATGATAGCAGCAGCTCTTCTTCCGGTTTCAGCGTAATGATGTACACACCCATACGGTCTACGGTTTGTTGCAATGCCTTCAGCAACGCATATAGTTTTAAGCGCAGGTTCTCGTTTGTATCCCTTATGCTTATCTGCTCCATCTCATCACTCATGGCAATGATGTGCGTACCTACCAGCGATGTAGCCTTGCGTATCTGTGCCAGTTCATATTCATCGCCGTCTTTCTTACTCACCTGGTGTGCAGTGGTTTCATACAGGTGCAGCGATACATCTATCGCACTGCGTACTTCTTTTTCTTTCAGGTAAATATCTCTCAGCGAGCTGCGCACGCTAGTGCCATCCCATCCTTTAGCTACCGTGTTGATGAGCGATGATATTTGTTTCCATATCACAGCTACTGTGCGGCGGTAAGGCTGCTGCTCAGGCATGGCTACTACAGCCACCATACCCAGCAGTGCATTCCAAAGGCCACCTGCCAATACAAGCCCTGCACGGTGCTGCAACTCATGTATATCACGCGTTGGGTAGGCATTGGTGATAAGAAATATTACGTATACGCATATGGCCAATCCTGCACCACGGTCGCCCAGGTTTTTAAACAGGCCCGATATAAAGCCTACACCCAGCATGGCCACAACGCTCAGCCAGATATTAGTACCGGTGATACTACCCAGCATAGAGAAAATAAGCGTAAGCAGGATGCCGCCTGCCAATATGCGCAGCCTTTGTGCGAAAGAACCCTTCAGTTCTACCCAGCAGATGCTTTCTGCTGTCAGGGTTATCCAACTGGCATCCATTGTTCTGCCTGTATAGATGCCCCATATCACAGGCGCAATAGCCGTAATGGCCATGCGAAACCCCCAGCCCATAACAGGCTCAAATGCTTCCTGTTCGGCCAGTTTATTCCATTGCTTATATGTGGGTATTATTTGCAAATGCTATTGCAGTGATAATTGTTTTTCTATCAGCGGGCGTATCTGTTCTGCAGAAATGGTACCCTCAAATAAGTTGGTATATTCCATTCTTTTATACACCATCCATGTAGCGGGTATAGAGCCTTGCCAGCGGTTGTCTATTTTAGGTATAAAGGTGTTGGCATTCGTTTCGTTCAGCCATATGACTTCGTGCTGCAGTTTTTTCTTGTTTACAAATGCCGTCACTTTTTTAGGATAGGCATTTTTAAAGTCGAGGCTCACCAGCAATATTTTTACCGGCTTGCCTGTTAGCGACGTGCGCAGCTTTTCAAATTCAGGCAGTTCCTTTATGCATGGCCCGCACCAGGTAGCCCAGAAGTTCACTACATAAAACGTATCGGGGTTCGATACTCTTTCTGCCAGTTTATCTGCCGTATATGCCGGTATGGTTTGTGCTTTTGCCGCAAAAGAAAAAACCAGCAGTGTTATTATATAAATTATATGTTTCATGTACTTCTTTGTTATAGTAAAGTTATCATAGTGGCACAAACAAGCAAAGGCTTATTATATAAAAGGGTGTTATAAATGGTTATTCTTTGCGCCATTTGCAGTAGGTTTGTCCCTGATTTTCAAAACCAAACATGGACAAAGTATCCTTACTGAAACAGAAGCAGGAAGCTGCACAACTGGGCGGTGGCGCCAAACGCATAGAAAGCCAGCACAAGAAAGGCAAGCTAACGGCACGTGAACGTTTACAGCTATTGCTGGATGAAGGCTCTTTTGAAGAGATAGGCATGCTGGTAACCCACCGCAGCCGCGATTTTGGTATGGAAAAGGAAGTGTACATGGGCGATGGTGTAGTAACGGGTTACGGCACCATTAATGGCCGCCTGGTATACGTGTTCTCGCAAGACTTTACCGTATTTGGCGGCAGCCTTTCAGAAACACATGCAGAGAAGATATGTAAGATAATGGACCTTGCCATACAGAATGGCGCGCCTGTAATTGGCCTCAACGATAGTGGCGGTGCCCGTATACAGGAAGGTGTAGTATCGTTGGGCGGATATGCAGATATTTTTTATCGAAATGTGAAGTCGTCAGGTGTAGTACCGCAGATATCGGCTATAATGGGCCCATGCGCGGGCGGTGCAGTGTACTCTCCGGCTATTACAGATTTCATTATGATGGTGGAGCATACTTCATATATGTTTGTAACCGGCCCTAACGTAGTAAAAACGGTAACGCACGAGAATGTAACCAGCGAAGAACTGGGTGGTGCTATGACGCATGCCTCTAAATCGGGCGTTACACATTTTGCATGTGCCAATGAAGTAGAATGTATCGAAAATATCAAACGCCTGCTGAGCTATATGCCGCAAAACTGTGAAGAAGAAGCGCCTGTGTATCCATATGAGGCAGCAGACGAAACAAGGGCTAAACTGGATAGCATCATCCCAGCCAATCCCAACCAGCCTTATGATATAAAAGAAGTAATAGAAGAAGTAGTAGATGCAGACTCTTTTATGGAGGTGCATAAAGAATATGCACAAAACATAGTAGTAGGTTTTGCACGTATAGGTGGCCGCAGCATAGGTGTGGTGGCCAATCAACCAGCCAGCCTTGCCGGTGTGCTGGATATAGACTCCAGCAAAAAGAGTGCACGCTTTGTTCGCTTCTGCGATGCCTTCAACATCCCGCTGCTGGTGGTGGTAGATGTGCCCGGCTTCCTGCCCGGTACCGACCAGGAATGGAATGGTATCATAGTGAATGGTGCCAAGTTGCTGTATGCATTGAGTGAAGCTACAGTTCCGAAGGTGACAGTCATCACGCGGAAAGCTTATGGTGGTGCTTATGATGTGATGAACTCCAAACACATAGGTGCCGACCTGAACTATGCATGGCCCACGGCTGAAATAGCTGTAATGGGGGCGAAAGGTGCTGCCGAAATCATCTTCAAAAAAGAGATAGCGGAGGCTGCCGATCATGATGCAAAGTGGAAAGAAAAAGAAATGGAATACACCGAAAAATTTGCAAACCCATACGGTGCTGCTGCCCGTGGTTTTATAGACGAGGTAATCATGCCTTCTGAAACACGCACCAAACTCATCAAAGCTTTCAAAATGCTGGAAAATAAAGTGGTGAATATGCCGAAGCGTAAGCACGGTAATATCCCGCTGTAATTTCTTTCGTTCATAAACATTCTTAAATACGGCTATGGTTCATAGTCGTATTTTTGTTTGTGCCAATGCCGTCGTTACTGAATAAGTTTATCAACTGGGTACTGTATACAAGCCTCTTTGCCGCTTGTTGTGCTACAGGCCTGTGCATGGCTACGGAAAGACTTTTTACCAGCTACAGGCCACCTTTGTTTACCCCACTGCATGCATTGATATTCGGCAGCACGCTGCTGGTGTATAATGTCCATTTTATATTCAAGCGCTCATCGCCGGATTTGTCTGACAGATACGGATGGTCGCAATATTATATGATATGGCATTACGGCGCTATCCTTACAGGCATCGCTTTGATTGGCACCGGTTTGTTATTCTTGCCGCTGAAAATATGGCTGGCATGCGGGGTATTAGGGCTATTATCATTCGCATACTCCATACCATTGCTACCACTTAGAAATAAGAAGCGTATAAAAGATTTCGGCTGGATAAAACTGTTTACCCTCGTCAGTGTATGGACGATTGTTACTGCCGTTTTGCCTATTCTTTATTGGGATAAACAACTGGGGGCTTATCCTTTCGAAATACTGATACGTTTCATCTTCATGCTGGCACTGTGCATAGCCTTCGATATAAGGGATATGCAAACAGATATGGATGCCAGTATATATACTCTGCCTAATAGTATTGGTGTTAAAAACAGCTACCGGCTTATACACATAGCTATTGTGTTGTTTGCCATATTAAGCGTAATACAGTACATACGCTACCCATCTTTGCAGCGCCTTTCTGCTGAAATGATTACTGCTATCACAACTATGGGGGCCATCCATTATACCAAACGCCATCCTTCCGACAGGGTATATCTTGCGCTTGTAGATGGTATGATGCTACTATATGCCATATTGATACTAATATAAAAGGGCGCTGTATTTGCAGCGCCCTTGGTACATGATGATTGCTATAGCAATTATTGTTTTACAACAGGTATCACTTTCTGGTTGCCTTCGCGGCTCAGTTGCACATAGTGCAAGCCACTGCTCCAGTTGGCAGTGTTCACCGGTATGTTGGCTGTGCCTGTCGGTATCTTTATTTCTTGTGCGCTGATGCGGCGGCCATAGCTGTCAAACACGGCTATGTTGTAAGTGCCTCCCGTTACGTTTTTCAGGCGCAGGCTCATGGCATTTACAACCGGGTTGGGATATACATCAAATGTAATGGCATTGCCCGGGTCTTCTACAGATAGTGCTTCTGCAAGGGCCAGCATGATGCTTGCGCTGGGTTGGTCACCTCCCGGTGTGCCGTCGCCATTTACAGCATTGAATACGCCATAAAAACGTACCTGGCCACTACCTGAAGAAGGTGCTTTCCATGTAAAAGTCACTTCATAATTACTGCCCGTTTTTGATAAGGTATCCGAATGTTCCATCAACGTTCGTCCTGCCACTACCGTAGTATGTACTTTGGCCGGCAGGTTTGAGAAGGTGCCTGCATTACTGCTGTCATTTATTTTTACAGCCATCAGCTGAAACCCGAATTTTGTATTAACAGGGTGGGAACCGCTGAATTTTACCGTATACATAGAATCCGGTACATAAGAATTGACGATCGTATTGGAATCCGGTTGAAAGCGTTTGCGTACTTCAAATGTGCCGGTAGTAGTACCGATACCACTGGTGTGACAGCCTGTTGTATTGCAGGTTTGGTTGCTCGATCCCGGTCCCCCGGTTTTGTTGCCTTCGCCTGCAGCCGCAGGGCCTGTAATTTTACTGGTCAGGGAAACATACAGCATTAATGCAAATGCGGTAAAGAGTAAAGTTTTTTGCTTCATACATAGCTTTTAAAGGTTAAGAATAAATGAGGGCACGGCTCTCTTCCTGTAAAAATTCTGGCTCCGAAGAAAATGAACTAATCCTGGCTAAAAAGATCTGTACTAAAATTAACGAAAAAACTTATAAGGCAAAAATTATATTTAACTCAGGCGGGAATTTCGCACACTGAATATTGATTTATCTTTGCCGCCCTATGGGTCAGAAAAAGTTAATAAAGTTTGCGGCTATTGATACGTATAAGAATGTATTGCAGTATCCAGAAGGCATGAAAGGCAAGTGGCATACGTTTTTCAAAAACGATAATCCGATAACCCTGGAACTGGCATGCGGTAAGGGTGAATACAGTGTAGGCCTGGGCCGTGAGCATGCAGACCGCAACTTTATAGGTGTAGATATAAAAGGCAACCGTATATATACTGGTGCTAAAACTGCGCTGCAAGAAGGGTTGGACAATGTAGGCTTTCTGCGTATACATATAGGTAAGATAACAGAATACTTCGCACCCGGCGAGGTATCGCAAATCTGGATCATCTTCCCTGATCCTTTCCTGAAAGATTCAAAGGATAAGAACAGGCTCACGCATGCGCGCTTCCTGCACCAATACCAGCAGATACTAAAACCGGGCGCCACCATTAACCTGAAGACTGATTCTAAAGAACTGTACGAGTTTACACTGGAAACTATTGCAGAGCAGGGGTGTAATATTCATGAGAATATTGCCGATATATATGGTAAGGGTATGGCAACAGGCCCATTAGCCATTCAAACCTATTATGAAAAGATGCACCTGGCAGAAGGCCGTACCATCTATTTCATATCTTTCTCTTTACCCGATAAACCTATTATACTGCCCAAACGTTTTCAAAACCATGAAGCAGTTGACTGAGGGCATTGACTATTATATACTGCCCGATGGCAGGCTGGTTTTTACAGAGGCATATCACCTGAAGCGCGGTGTATGTTGTGGTAATGGTTGCCTGCACTGCCCCTATCAGTATATAAATGTTCCCGAACCACGCCGCAGTGAACTATTAAACCGCAAGACCAATGAGCAAAACACCGGATAAGGAAAA
>CAMLKS010000091.1 GCA_946480675.1 uncultured Bacteroidota bacterium | reverse complement strand
ATTGTAGTAAACCAGCATCAATACAAATATTACCAGGAATGAAATGATCAGAGAATTCATACCTGCAGCAATAGACTCAGCACCCAGTGTAGGGCCTACCACTTGCTCCTGAACGATGCGTGCAGGTGCCGGCAATTTACCTGATTTCAGGATGTTGGCCAGGTCAGTTGCATCTTCTACAGTAAAGTTACCGCTGATGGAAGTGTTACCGTTAGGTATTTCACCATTTACCAATGGGGCAGAATAAACTTTATCATCCAGTACCACCGCTACATAGCGGCCAGCATTTTCACCTGTCATTTTTTTCCAGATGCGTGCACCTGTTACATCCATGCTCATGGCCACCTCTGGTTTACCATTCAGTGGGTTGTAATCCATGCGGGCATCCGTTACGTGGTCACCTTCCAGTTTCGCCTCGTTTTCACCACCCGGTGCAGTTTTGATAGCATATAGCATCAAAGGTGCATTAGCGTTGCGCGCATCTTTTTTATCCTCTGCACCGTAGATGAATTTTACGTTGTTGGGGAATTTATTGCGTACAACATCCAAACTCAGGTAATGGTTCAGTTTAGCTGTATCTTTCTTTGCTACCAAACCAACTACAGGGCCTTGGTTGATATTTCCCTGTTGTGTAATGTTAGGATACCAAACAGCAAACAGTGGGTTTTTCTTTTGTGCATCTTTCGCAGCTTTAGAAGCAGAATCGGTTCCGGTAGCAGTACCTTCTTTACCAGCCAGTAAAGAAGAAAGGCTGGCGGTATCTTCACCTGCTGCTTTAGCAGTAGTATTCGTATCAGCAACTGCAGCGGTAGCCACACTTGCACTATCAGTAACTTTAGTTGTTGTATCTTCTTTTTCACCTGCCAGATAAGATGCCAGTGCGTCATTTGCAGGCTGTATAGCGTTAATGATCTCGTTATTGCTATACATCTCAAAGAACTGCAGTTTAGCTGTCGATTGCAGGTAAGCCCGAACACGCTCTGGGTCTCGCACACCGGCTAGCTCTACAGTGATGATACCTTTATTATCATCCAGGTTGATATTAGGAGAAGCCACACCAAACTTGTCTATACGTGTAAGTAATACATTGTACGTACGTTTGATAGCGTCTTTTGCTTCCTTATTTATTTTAGCCAATACCTGGTCATTGGTCGACTGCAGCGTTATTTCCTTTTCAGATGGCTTGGTAAACAGATATGCAAGTTTTGCACCTGGGTTAGCCTTAGTATATGCTTCACCAAACAGGGTAACGAAGTTTGCCTGGCTATTAGCTTTAGCTTTATCGGCATCTGCTATGGCTTTGTTCAAAGCTGCATCTTTCGGATTGTTCGACATAGAACGAACCAGCTCATCAAGGCTCACCTCCAGTGTTACGTTCATACCACCTTGAAGGTCAAGACCCAGGTTCAGCTCTTGCTCTTTGGCTTCCTGGAAAGTGTACTTTTTCAGCAGTGGGATGCTCATAACAGTTTCACCCTGAAGGCTATCTGTAATGCTTTCATAGCGTGTTTCTACCAGTTTCTCCAGTTCTTCGCCGGTAGCTGCGGGATTTTGAAGCTTTGCCTGCTTTGTTGCTTTTTCACGAGCCTTTACCTCTACATTGCGTACTACCCAAGTAAATGATAGCTGATACAAAGAGATAAGGATTAGCGCTGCGGTAAAAAATTTTACCAACCCTTTTAATTGCATAGGTTTTTTCGATTAATACTTATATACTTTTTATGAAAACAGAGTGGGCAAAGATAGGATTTAATATAAAAAATAAAAGTTTCCATAAACTATGATAAAAACAAGTTTTTTACATGTTTGAAAACGTCCATATATATGGCTTGAAATCTTTTAGTATTTTATTAACGAAAATGTTATTTTTACGAGAGAAGTAAATATAAACAACAAATTTTCAGAGCATGATACGAAAAATTACGCTATTCTTCGTGGCGTTATTGTGCACTTATTTCACCTCATTTTCCCAAAAGTGCGGTTTCGACCAGGTGCATGGTTACCATATGGCCAATGACCCTGCCTACGCCCGATCATTTAACGACATGAAAGCTCGTTGGGCTGCCTATGTGGCATCTACACCCAACATTAGTAGCTTAAAGGTGTTGATGCCTAATGGCGTAGACACTGTGTATGAAATACCGGTAGTGGTACACGTTATCGATACATCGGCTGCATTTGCAGGGCGTTATTCTCCCAGTAATGCTATCATACAGGCATGGATAGATCAAACCAATAAAGCCTGGGCTGCAGAATCGCCATATACATTACCTGGTGGTGGCGGTACACGTATCCCTATAAAATTTGTATTGGCAAAACGCGATACTGCTTGTAATGCCTCTAACGGTATCATCCGTAAAAATGGCTCTGTACTGGCAAGCTATAATGCTGGTGGTATTGAAACACCCGGTGGCGGCTTTACGGGTGGCGAAACAGATGCGACAATTAAAGCACTGAGCCGTTGGAATAATACACTGTATTACAATATATATATTGTGAACAAAATAGATGGCGTTAACGGCTATGCCGGCTCTGGCAGCTTTACAGCCGGTTATGCTTATCCGCCTGTCGGCCCGATTCAATATAGTGTGGACGGTGCGGTAGTTTTAGCATCACAAGTATTTGATTATGCCAATAATGTAACCCTGGCGCATGAAGTAGGTCATGCTTTTGGCTTACAGCATACCTTTGAAGGGGATGTGAATGGTACTACCTGCCCTCCCAACCTTGACTGTACGCTGGATGGCGATGGTATTTGTGATACAGACCCGCATATACGTTCTCCATTCACCTGCCCTACAGGCACAAACCCTTGTACAGGTAATGCATATGGTGATGTAGTGCACAATTTTATGGATTATTCAAACTGCCAGGATAGGTTTACACCCGGCCAAAGGGCAAAAATGATGTTTAATCTGAAATCGCATTTATCTCGCTCCGGTTTCCTTACATCATTGGGTGCTACAGCACCTCCTGCTACTTCATTGGTTAGCTCCTGCACAACCAGTATCAACCCTACCAATGCATCATTCGCTAACGGAGCAAATGTTGGGCCACGTAAGATTATCATCGCAGACCCTGCCTCAATGACTGTTAAGGATACATTCTTCCATATAGAATCAAATGGTTATAGTGAGGGTGGTGCCTATGTAAACAATACATGTAAGCACAGGGTAACATTAACAGCAGGCCGCACCTATTCACTTACTGTTACAGTTACTTCAACAAATAATAAGGCTAAAGCGTATATAGACTATAATAATAATGGCATTTTTGAAAATACCGAGCGTATCCTAAATGCCGGCACTGGCTTTAGCGTTACCAAACAGGCAAATTTTGTGGTGCCTACCAGCGCCTCAACTGTAATGTGTACACCACTGCGCATGCGTGTAATTGCAGACCTTGCAACAAATGTTGACTCTTGCGATGAACTACAGTGGGGACAGGCAGAGGATTATACTGTAGTCATTCGCGGTAGCGGCGGCTCTGCTACAGGTAGTGTAACATTAAGCAAGCCCCCTATTGGCGGTAATCCTTCTTGCCCCGGTGCTGAACTGACTTACTATGCAGTACCAAGCAGCGGCCTGACCATTACAGCTATCAAATGGTTTAAAAACGGCATACTGCAACCAACTGTTACTACCGATACATTCAGGTCTACAGCTTTCAATAATAACGATAGTGTAAAAGTGCGCATTCTATATATCAGCCCTTGTGGTATTGACAGTGTCACATCTGAATCCGATACAGTACGTCGTTCCAGCTCCATCGGCCCTGCGGTAACAATGGCACTTACCGGTGGCGTATTACCTGGCTGCATTGAGGATACGCTTACCTTCTCTATAACCAGTACTATTAACCCCGGTGGGGCTCCGATATTCTCATGGCAAAGAAATACCGGTAGTGGATATGCTGCCATTCCATCTAGCAATGCTATCATCAGCCCCGATGGAAGAACATTAAGGACATGGGGCAACCCTGCAGGTACGTTGATACGTGCACAAATGTTATCAAATTCATCATGTGCACCTACACCTAACCCGGCAGTCAGCTCAAACGATGTTACAATTACATACAGTACCAAAGCACCTACCGTAAGCATTGCGCTTACTACAGGTAATAACCCTGGCTGTGCCGGTCAATCACTAACATTTACAGCTACGCCAACTACTGGCGGCAACGCTCCGGTATATGAGTGGAGGGTAAACAATGTTACCCAAACGGGTATAACGGGCCCTACATTTACCGCTACATTAGCAAATGGAGATGTTGTAAAGGCTATTTTGACATCAAATTCTACATGTGCCTCTACACCTACAGCTACATCTAATGATATAACAATCGTGCACCAGCAGATAACAGCTGATGTAAGCATCGCACAAACAACACCTAGCCCTTCATGTGATAGCCAAGTTGCAGTCTTTACGGCTACAACTACCAATCCAGGTACAAGCCCGCTGTATCAGTGGAGGATCAACGGTACGAATATAGGCGCTCCGCAAGGCCCTGTATTTACCAATGTAGTAGAGAACAATGATGTGGTTGATTGTATATTCATGTCAAGCGACCCATGCGTATTGAATCAATCAGATACTTCTAATGCATTGACTGTGGTAACTACTCCAAGTGCACGCCCAACTATCAACGTTAAGATAACGCAAGGTAAAGACCCAGGCTGTCTCGATTCATTGGTTGAATTTACCGCTACGGTAACCAGTATCGGTTCTTCTCCTCAGCTCGATTGGTTTGTGAATGGCTTTAATGTAGCCAGCGGCCCTACATACAGTTCTACTTCTTTAGTAACAAATGATGTGGTTTATTGCCGCGCACATCAAACAGATGGCCAATGCTACCTGCCTGATACTGTATATTCTATTCCGGATACCATGATGCGTTCATTGACACTTGACCCGCCAATCATCCACCTGATAGGCAATATGCTGACGGTAGACCGTAAAGGCACGTTTATTTGGTTCGGCCCTGGCGGTCAGCTTACAGATGGCAGGAATGGCCAGCTGTACCCACAAACATTAGGTGCTTACTACGCAATCACAGATAACAATGGTTGCTGGTCTGGCCCTTCAAATGTTCTGGTAATTACCCTGCTGGATGTAGATATGGTGAATATGCAGGATGTGAAAATATATCCTAACCCTAGCTCTGGCAAACTAACGTTTGACTGGGCAGGCAGGACTGTGAATATGAACATAGGCATATATAATCAACTTGGCCAGCAAGTAATGAAAACAAACGCTACCGATGTTTCAACGAAGGTGATAAATATGGAAGGCCTTGCAAATGGTGTGTACTACATCGTACTGACAGATGAGCAAGGGCACAGTGGTACTGTTAAAGTACAGCTTCAGAAATAACAGTTGACAATAGCAGAATAACAAAAAAAAAGGCCGCTATATAGCGGCCTTTTTTTTATTTCTATTACTGATTAAATTATTTGCTGTAGATAAAAGTATAACAACCGGGCTTCTCAATGCTTGCTACCTGTTTCATATGCCCCTCTATTTTCTTTCTTGTGTTAGCCAGATCGGTTGAATAAACACTGGTAAAAATAAATGCAGAAGGTGATAGCGCCCACTGGGCAAGCCCATTGTAATCTGCATCCCAACTTAGCTTATCCGCATTTTTTATGCTGCTCCATTTATCTTTTTCAGGATGGATAGTAGTGTAGTAGATAAATGCCGGCCCTGCCCCGTTATGCAGGTACAACCTGTTGCCATTATTAATGCCATTCTCCATTACAAAATCCAGTGCATCTGTTATTTCTTCCGTTTCCAGTTTATCCCATATAAAGTGCACCATATTATGGTTATATAAATTGACGAACGCAATAATTGCCGCTACCCAATTTATATACCGTCTTTTATGCAATAACATAAGGCCGACACCAATGGCAGCAAGCAATAAGATTATTGGCATTATAAAAAGGGAAACCCTCGGTATGAGTGTAAACTTATTGATAGCCGCTGCAAACAACAGTGCAATGCCAGGCAGTATCAGCAAAGCTGCAACAGCACGTTTTTTTCTTACGAGGTACACCATTGCATATGCTATTGCAGCAAAGTTAAATACAAGTGCTAAAGCAGTAGCTCCCGCAGCTTCCGATAGCAAAACCTGGCACAGTGCTATATTATGGTTCCATTCCTTTATGTTATCCGGCGTTGCTACCAAAAAATAATCAGCATGAAAACTCTGCAGATAGTTCGACTCGGCCTGGGTTTGCAATATCAGTTTGTAGTAGGCACCAAATTGAGCTAACCACACAATACCACATATAGCTATTAGCCATATTTTTTTAAAAACCTTATGCTGTATGCAATGGATAAAATAATAGGCAGCTACGCCAGCAAGAACAAATACTGATGGCATACTAAGCCATATAGCCATGCTCCCTGCTCCCAACCATATTATAGCGAATTTTGATCCGGTCGTTTTCTGTATATCAGTTTTCACCGCCAGCAGAAGTAAACATAAAACGACCAATACATCGCTAATATACTGCTTCAACTCTGTGCTATAACGTACATATATATAGCCTATCGCCATCATACCTATTGCATACCATGCAGCATTTCCGGCATCCAGTTTTTTTAGCAGTGCATACATTACAAACAGCGATGCGATACCTGCCATTAAAGGGTACAAACGAAAAGCCTGTTCACCAAAACCCAGCCATGTGGTTGAAAGTTTGGTTAACCATAGAAAAATGGGGGGTGCGTATTGCTCATAGCTAAGTGGCCCTGCCAGCCCTGCAAAACCACGCTCGTAAATGTTACGGGCTACATTCGCTTCATCTATAAACAGGTTACGATTTTGCAGGTAAACTGAAACACGTATGATAATGCCCAAAAATATAGCTGCAAAAGCCAGCCACTTATATATCTTTTCATTCTGTAGAAAAGAGGGTTTCATTTGCATAAGATGGGCAAGATAGTTATTTGATAAACGAAGCTGCAGTAAAATTAGTATGACTAACCTGTGTTCAGCCCATAGTCCCTAATCCTTCACTTTCCGGACAGGCAGCATCTTACCAGTATCATATGCCATTTTCATAAGGTAAGTACCCGTACTTGTTCCACGCGATAAACGCACTTTAGGTTGTGTAAATGCCTGGTAAGCAGTGACGCCCATCAGGCCAAACATAAGACCAGATAACGCCATACCAGCCTCCGAACCTTTCTGAACACGATATTCTATATAAAAGTCATTTCTCTTTTTCTTCATACTAATTGGTCCTGATGCTGTCGATTTAAACCAACGTTTATCGTACACAGCGAAGTATTCTGAGGGATCAATACGCTCTCCATGCTTGTCATTAACAGTAGTAATGTAAAATTGAGGCACATTCTGGTTGGCTATCATCCTATCTAAACGTTTAAATTCAACAATGGATGGCGTTTGATTCAGAAATTCCTCATGCGACTTGTAAATACCCCTTACATAGTTCTCCGTTTGATAAACAGGGTATTCCTGTTTCCGTTTGTTATGATACCACATTGCATCGGCAAAAGAAAACATCTTTTCCCGCCAAGCTTTCTCCGCTATCATAGTGATATATGTATCCATGAGTAATTGATATCGTTTTAGCATGCTGGCAGGTAAGCTTCCCGGAGGTACTTCGTAAAACGAATCTACAGTAAGCAGTAATTCATACTGGTCATTTGCGCCCTTATAAAAATCAGCATATATGTATATTGTACCCTGCTCTGCAGCCGTTGGGTTATGTTCCAGGTTCAAAGCATGTAATACTACCAGCAACGTATCGCGCTCCGCATTTTGCCTGAACATTTCATTATAGTGGTTTTCCAATGCTTTTGCTACCGACGGTGAAGCTGTAATGTCCTTTATGTAGGCATTAATACGTACATATCCCATAGTATTTGTGTCCACACGCTTATCTATCACCTTAGCTGCACCGAAATCAGCTTTTATAGCCTCAACTGAGTTTTTATACTTAAACTCAAATGTTTTTTGAGCCCAAGTATCGGACAGCAGGCCAATCAGGAAAAAACAAGCTATAATAGCTCTGAACAATAGCATTATCAAATATTTAACTGCAAATAAACTAAATTTGGGCACTCTAAAACAGGAGTTATTTTATATGCCGGTAACACAATTAAAGAACTACGCCGAGGGCAAATGGGTAACCGCCAAAACAGGCGATGAACTACATAATGCCATCACGGGCGAAACTATATATACTGCTAGCAGCGAGGGGTTGGATTTTG
>CAMLKS010000090.1 GCA_946480675.1 uncultured Bacteroidota bacterium | reverse complement strand
TTTTGGTGATACCTGATTTCAGGTTACCAGCTTTGTTTTTATGTATAACATTGCGTTTTGCCAGCTTATCTATCAGAGATACAACTTTAGGCAGTTCCTGAGTAGCTGTTGCTTTATCAGTAATGGCTAAAAGCTTGCGAATAGCGTTACGAGTCGTTTTGCCGTAGTAACGGTTACGATCGCGACGTTTTTCACTCTGACGGATATCCTTCTTGGTTGCTTTATGATTTGCCATTTAAATTTACAATTTGAGTTTGCAAAGGTAAACAATAAATATTTACTACAAAATTTATTTTCCCGAAAAATTACATGTTTTGAGCGCTGAATACCTGTTTAGACCTTTTGTAGAGCGATTCCTTCATTTCTACAAACATGTCCAGTTTGTCTTTAGGCAGGCGCAGTTTATATGTTTCTGCTGAATAGGTGTTGTATTCAAACAGTTCGTAGTCGGGGTTCCATTTATCCATAGTATTACGGTCCATTTTCAGCTCATGCACCATCAGGTCCATGCTCAGCGGTTCGTTCAATACTACGATAGCCATGTTTTTTAGCTCTTCGTCAGTAAAGCGTGGCTTTTTAGGCTTTATAGATGCTACGCCTGTAGAGTCGGTATTAATCTCAAAATCTTCAGGAAGCGTATTGCCGATAAACTTGCCCATTTTCTCGAAAATGGTAGCTGTAGCAATGAAAGCCAGTACGTGGCCCTGGGTTTCGCGGGGCAAATATTTCTTAATATCCCAGAAATTATTACTGCCGGTACGTGCCATGGCACGTTTTACCGGGGTAGGGCCACTATTGTAAGCTGCTACTACCAGCAGCCAATCGTTCAGGTCATCGTACAGTGTGGTAAGATATTTAGCTGCCGCATTGGTAGATTTATACCAATCTTTACGGTCATCGCGCTTTTTATTTACCGTTAAGCCCATCAGGCGGGCCGTAGGTGCCATGAACTGCCAGGGGCCGACAGCGCCTACTTTAGATACTGCATTATTATTAAGTGCAGATTCTATTACTGCAAGGTATTTCAGCTCTTTAGGTATCTCATGCTTTTGCAGCACGTTATCCATCAATGGAAACTGCTTGTTGCTGCGGCCTTGTACCACATTCAGCGTTCTGTTGTGTGTAGTAAGGTATTTTTCCACGTATTGCGTTACATACTCTGACATCGGTCCGTAGTATGCTTTTTCGTGTGCCAGCGGCACAGGCTTGAATACACGTGGTTTAGCTTCTACCGCTTTAGGCATAGCAACAGCTATGGGCAGGGCAGGAGTAGTAGTAACTGCTTTTTTACGAATAATGATGGTGTCTTTTTTCGCTACCGGGTGAGAGGAGCGGACTTTTACCATCTGCGCGTGCAGTAGTGAAGGGGATAGGGTAACCAATAATACGAACAAAAAACGTTTGTATTGCATGTATTTAGCGTTTTTAAGCGGTTAAACCATGCAACCCATATAGGGAAGCTTGAACTATAATCTTAAAATTCTGAAGGGGGTAGCTAAACAAGCTTATTCAGCTTTGCTTTCGCCTTTTTTCATACCCGCTTCTATTTCGTTCTTAACGCCTTCTTTAGCGTCGTTGAACTCACGGATACCCTTACCAATGCCACGTGCAAGCTCAGGAATTTTTCGGCCACCAAAGAAGATGATGACTACCAATAATATGATGATCCACTCACCACCACTAGGCATAGACCACAACATCTGTGGATTAATCGATAATAAAGACATAATCAGTTTTATTTGTAAAAAGGTGACTATCCTGCAAAAATAGGGTTAATTAATCATTAAGCTATGTTAATTCCCGGGTTAACCCTGTCTTGCGGTTTCCAAGATATATGATTGCTTCGAAAAATCATATTTTATAAAAGCGAAAAATATGTGACTACTGCCCGTCTAGTTGTTCTTTCAGTTGTTTGGTCATGCCGCCCGTGTACGTGCGCCATTTTTCTATAACTTGTTGCATATCATCCGGTAATGCAGAGTCGAACATTACTTTTTCACGCGTACGGGGGTGGATAAAGCCCAGCTCTTTGGCATGTAAAGCATGGCGCGGAAGAATTTTAAAGCAGTTTTCCACAAATTGCTTGTATTTGGTAAAAACGGTTCCTTTTACAATGTGTGCCCCGCCATACGTAGCATCGTTAAACAGCGGATGGCCTTTATGTTTCATATGCACACGTATCTGGTGGGTACGGCCGGTTTCCAGGCGCAGCTCTACCAGGGTTACGTAATTGAAACGTTCCAAAACTTTGTAGTGTGTGATAGCCTCTTTACCATGCTCGCCATCGGGGAAGGCATCCATTATCTTGCGGAAGCGCAGGTTGCGGCCTACGTGTGCCACGATAGTGCCTTCGTCTTCTTCTATATTGCCCCATACCAGTGCTATATAGCGGCGGTGTACGGTGTGCTTTTTGAATTGTGCGGCAAGGTCGGTCATAGCCTTTTCTGTTTTAGCTATTACTACAAGGCCGCTGGTATCCTTATCTATACGGTGCACCAGGCCTACACGGGGCAGGGCATCCGTGTCTATGTCTTCAGATTTCAGGTAGTAAGCCAGGCCATTTACCAGCGTACCGCTATAATTGCCGCAGCCGGGGTGTACCACCATGCCTGCAGGCTTATTGATGATCATCACATCCTCATCTTCGTAAAAGATGTTGAGGTCCATCTGCTCGGGTATCACCTCAAGCGATTCGGGGCGGCGGGTATCGAATACCACTATTTCATCGCCCCCCTTCACCTTATAGTTCGATTTGACAGTTTCTCCATTTACCAATATCAAACCTTCATCCAGTGCCTGCTGCAGTTTATTGCGTGTAGCACCTTCTATGCGGTTCATCAGGAACTTGTCTATACGTAAAGGTTCCTGGCGTTTATCTGTTTTTATACGCAGGCGCTCTATAGGCTCGGCATTGCCACCTTCCAGTTCGCCCTGTTCCGGTTCTTCATCGTCCCAAACCTCTTCTATATCGTTATCTACTGCCATGTATGCTGCTTGAAAAATGCAAAGTTACTGACTTAACCAGTCTTTAATGTCTTTTGGGTCCAGTTGAAAATAATTGCTCTTATATTCTACCTGCCCGTTGTTTACCCAATATATAGCGGGCACGCCGTCGCCTGCCATATCGATAAAGGCATTCATGTCTTTGTATAGCAGGTACGGTATGTTCGTTGCCTTTGTTTCCTTCAGGAAGGGCTGGATATTGTAAGCATCGCCCGAAAGTATTATATAGATAGGAAACTCCGGGTTCTGACGTTTCAGTACATGCAACAGGTAAGCCGCCTTTTTGCAATGTGGGCAGGTAAGACTCATATAGGCTATAATATGCTTACCGGTGCGCAGCTCTACATCAGGTCTGTTGTACTTGTCTTTGTACAGCAGGTGCAATGGTAAAGGCTGGCTGATGCGCTGTGGCTTGTGATCGGTATTGAGCGGCACAACTACAAAAGCGGTAACCATAGCTACCATGCCGATAACCGCAGCAAGCCATTCCTGGCCTTTGTAGGGCTTTATAGGGTAGATGAACATCAGTAGTATGGTAGTACCCATCATAATGATGTTCTTAATGATAGCCTGCACCGGTTTCATTTCAAACTGCTCACCAAAGCAGCCGCAGTTGCCTTCGTTCCCCTGTTGCACAACCCATACAATAAGATAAATGGTGAACACCACCAGCATGGCCAGCGTGATGGGGTAGGTGACCTGTTTTAGATAAATATGGAATACAAGAAAGGCGCCAATCAGTAATTCTATACCAATGAATATATGCGCAATGACAGATGCCAGTGCCATGTTGCCAATACCCATATCTATGAAGCTCCACTCAAAGGCTTCCATATCTATAAGCTTGGTAATGGCTGAAAAGAAAAATACTGCTGCTAAAGCCAGCAGCAGTATCAATCCGGAAATACGTTTTATGTAGAAAGATGCCTTATTATCTTGATTCGTGATTGCCATAAATTAATCCTGATGGCACCAAAAATAGCGAATACAGGCAAATATGCTTAGTAGAGGTCGCAGGTTTCAACTGCTTTTATGCCATCGCGCTCGCTGGTAGCAGAGTTGGCCTGGCAGGTGCTCTTCGCTTTTTTCTTAGTATCGTTGATATTATACTGGTGTACGGTAGTATCAGGTAAGCCCGGTTGGCCGGTATAGGAAATGGTACATTCACAAATATATTCGCGAACACAGGAGCTGAGGCCCATTACTGTAAACAGTGCAACAACCAGCAAAGCACCGGAGCGTAGTTTCATGTATAATGCTATTTAACGGTTGAAGATAGAAGGAAAAATTGAAAACTACAACAATAGGTAAAATGAAAAAGAGCGCTGATTTAATAAATATTTATGGAATAGCACGTCGGGTTTTGGTATAACTTTATTGTAAGATAGCTGAGCGATACAATTAAGAACATGACATTTCCGCATCAACCCGCCCTCGAAAACCTGGAACTGCTGGCTAAGCAGGTGGTGGAGGGTTTTATAATAGGATTGCACAAAAGCCCCTTTCATGGTTTTTCGGTAGAATTTGCAGAGCACAGGTTGTATAACCAGGGAGATGCCCTACGCCATATAGACTGGCGGGTGTATGGACGCACCGATAAGCTGTTTGTAAAAAAGTATGAAGAAGAGACCAACCTGCGTTGCTGTATGGTGGTAGATACTTCTTCATCCATGCACTACCCGCAGCAGGAAGGGAAGATGAGCAAGCTGGAATTTGCCTGCCTTTCGGCAGCAGGGTTGCTGCAGCTTACTAAAAGACAGCTGGATGCTGCGGCATTAGCCCTGTTCAGTAAAGACTTGTACTACCTGTCGGACTGCCGCTCGGCGCACAGCCACTATAGGGTATTGACGCATGAACTGCAAAAGGTGCTGGCACAGCCGCAGGAAAACCAGCCTACCAATGCTGCCGCTGCACTGCACCAGGTAGCAGAACAAATGCATAAACGGTCGCTGATAGTGGTGTTTAGCGATATGATGGATGACGCGGAGCACATGGATAGCCTGTTTTCGGCATTGCAGCACCTGAAGTATAATAAACATGAGGTAATATTATTTCATATAATGGATGGCGATAAAGAGGTGGCTTTCGATTTTGAAAACCGGCCATACGAGTTTGTAGATATGGAAACGGGGGAGAAGATAAAATTGCAGCCGCACCAGGTAAAAGAGCAGTATCTGGAACGTATGGCTACCTTCAGGCAGGAAATAGAAAATAAGTGCCACCAATACCAGATAGACCTGGTGCCGGTAGACCTTTCCAGGCCGGTGGACCAGGTATTGCATGCCTTTCTGTTGAAAAGAAATAAAATGCTGTAATTATCAGGAAAAAAAGCTACCTTTGCACCCCATTGAAGTTTTTTGACAGGAGATGTGGCCTGCTGCAAGGCTAAATAATTGGAACTCAATTTATTTGGATTTCTGCAGTATGGTATAGGTGAATCAAAATTTAAACTGATACACTAAGATGAAACACAACCGGGAATTTGAGATAGCATGGCAGGGGCTGAAACCCGGTGTTCATACCTATCAATATGATCTGAATGACAGGTTCGTACAAGAGGCCGGTAAAACCGATGCCGATTTTAAGGACCTGGATGCACAGGTAACATTGCGTTTCGATAAAAAGAACAATTTCTTTCTGTGTCATTTTGATGTTGATGGAAGTGTTACCGTACCTTGCGACAGGTGTGGTGAAGATTTTAAACTGAGGCTGTGGGATGAGTTTGACCTTGTTATCAAGCTTACCGATAGTGAAGAGGCTGATGAGATAGAAGATGATGCGGATGTGGTTTTTATACCGCGTAACGAAACAGTGATAGACATCAGCGGGTGGTTGTATGAATTTGTAATGCTGAGTATGCCATTGCAACGACTGCACCCCGATAAACCAAACGGTGAACCAGGTTGCAACCCGGAAGTACTGAAACTGCTGAACCAGCTTTCAGACCCCGGAGAAGAACCTAAGAACGATATCTGGAAAGGCCTTGACGCCCTGAAGGAACAAAAAGAAAATAAACGTAAAACGAAATAAAATCTAAATAAGATGCCTAATCCTAAAAGACGTCACTCACAACAGCGCGGTGCTAAACGCCGTACTCACTACAAAGCTGTGGCTGCTACATGGAGTGTTGATGCCGTAACCGGCGAAAGCCACCTGCGTCACCGCGCTCACTGGGTAGAAGGTAAACTGTACTACCGTGGCCGTGTTGTAGTTGATAAAGCGCCTGCAGCAGCAACTGAGGGTGAATAAAAATTAATAATCAGTAAGTATATACTACCCGGATGAAGATAGGGTTTGACATCATGGGGGGCGATTATGCGCCTTCGGAAGCTATAAAAGGTGTTCAACTTTACTTTCAGCAAGAGACAGATGCGTCTGTACACCTCTTGCTGATAGGTGATGCCGAAACTGCATCTCCTTACCTTTCATTGCTGGAGCCATACAAAGAGCGTTACACTTTTGTAAATGCGCCCGAAGTAATAGGCATGCATGAACATCCGACAAAAGCACTGAAAGAGAAGCCAAACTCCAGCATAGCGATGGGGTTTGGCATGCTCATGTCTCAAAAATCAGATGCTTTCATCAGTGCCGGCAATACCGGTGCCATGATGGTAGGTGCTATGTACACTGTAAAGACTATTGACGGCATCATACGCCCTACAATAGCATCGCCTATACCACGTTCCGACGGCAAGTTCAACCTGCTGCTGGATGTAGGTATCAATGCAGACTGCAAGCCGGAACACCTGGTGCAATTTGCCGAAATGGGCTCTTTGTACGTACAGAATGTTTTTGGCGTTGAAAATCCTAAAGTAGGATTGCTGAACCTGGGCGAAGAAGAGGGTAAAGGAAACCTGCTGGCGCAAGCCACATACCCATTGCTGAAAGAGCATAAAGACATCAACTTCTACGGCAACATAGAGGGTAGGGATATCTTCCATAACAAGGCAGACGTGATCGTTTGCGAAGGCTTTGTAGGAAATGTGGTCCTGAAATCAGCCGAATCTATCTACAATATCTTTCACGAAGAAAGGAACGTGCGCGATAGCCTGCTGGATAACTACAATTTTGAGATCTATGGCGGTACGCCTATACTGGGTGTAAATGCACCTGTGGTAATAGGGCATGGTATATCTCACGCGCTTGCATTTAAGAATATGATAGATGTAACCCGCAAGATTGTAAGTTCTAACCTGGTAGGTGCATTCAAATCTCATTTTGCGCAACCGGTAGCTTAAGCTATCTGTAAGCTTCATTCCTGTATCTTTATGCCTCGGCAACAGGGTATATGGAAACTATTTATTGCATCAGCGGCTTAGGAGCAGACGAAAGCGTTTTTCAGCACACAAAAATCAGAGGGGCACAATTGAAGCATATTTCATGGCCTCCTTTCGATCCTGCCGATGATATGGAAAGCTACTCGCTGAAAGTATCTGCATTAATACCGGGCGATAACCCTACAATACTGGGCCTTTCTTTTGGCGGCATGCTGACGGTGGAAATAGCCAAGCGCCGGAAGGTAAAGAAAGCCATCATTGTATCCAGCGCTAAAAGTTTTGTTGAAGTGCCTCATTTCAGCAAGTTGGTCCAGATGATGATAACATCCCTTGCGGTGCCGGCTTTTTTCTTTAAAATGCCTAATGCCGCACTTTTCAAGCTATTTGGTGCAAGTACGGAAAATGAAAAGCAGATGCTATCTGCAGTGCTCAAAAAGTCTGACGGACAGTTTATGCGCTGGGCTATGAAAGCGGTAACCCTATGGCATAATACAACGTACCCGCCGGATATTGTGCATATACATGGCACAGATGATAAGATCATTCCGCCTGTAGCTGTGAAGCCAACGCATTGGATAGAAGGAGGTAGCCACATCATGATATATAACAAAGCAGCAGAAGTAAACCGCATTATAGAAAAAGAATTGCATGGCAATCATTTATAAATACCTGGATACACCATTAGGCAGCATGATGGCTGCAGCTACCGATGAGGGCATATGCCTGTTCGATTTTGAATACAGGCGTATGCTATCTACTATTCAAAAGCGCATACAGGATGCCTTAAAAATGGATTATGAAGAAGGGGAGCATCCTTATTTTGAAGTATTGGAAACACAGATGAAAGAATACTTTGACGGGGAGAGAAAGGAATTTGATTTGCCTTTGCACTTAATAGGCACGGAATTTCAAAAAAAGGTATGGCGTGGCTTGCTGGACATAAGGTATGGCGAAACACGTTCTTATAAAAAGCAGTCAATGTTTT
>CAMLKS010000089.1 GCA_946480675.1 uncultured Bacteroidota bacterium | reverse complement strand
ATAATGCACCAGGTCGGTCATCCACACGCCTTCTGTCGTTGCTTCAAAATAGTGCTGGTGATGCCACAGATTGTAAGGCCCTATGCGTTGCTCATCCACAAATCTCTTATGGTGTTCTACATGGGTTATCTCTGTCATCCAGTACAGTGGAATACCTAATATGGGCGATACCTTGTAGGTGATGATTTGCCCGGCATAAATGCCATGTTTTGAAGACTCGGATGTGATGCGGAAGTTCATATAAGACGGCGTAATGGCAGCCAGGTTATCGGGGGTTGAAAAGAAAGCCCACAATTCTTCCATACTGCTGCGTATCAGTTGTTTTCGCTCTATTTTATATACAGCCATGATAATGAAACAATTAAAGCGCCATAATGTTTAATGCTGCCATAGAGATATCTAATAAACATGATGCCTTCAAAACAACGTAACTTCGGTAAGAGGTTTTTATGAAAGGGATATTATTTACGAAGTTTGAGGAAGGGGATAAGCGTACGCCATTTCAGAAGTTGTTGGATATTTTTATGGAGTTGCTGCAATATACCAACGGCGACCCTACCGAAGCACTGGACTGGTTGACGCAGCTGGATGCGCAGTACCATCTTACAGGCGATGATTACGGCATAGGCGATTTTATAGAAGACCTGAAACAAAATGGCTACCTGAAAGAAACAGAAGAAACAGGTGCCTACAAGATAACCGCCAAGTCGGAACAAAGCATCCGCAAGCGCTCGCTCGATGAGATATTTGGCAAGCTGAAGAAAACCAAACAGGGCAACCACCATACTTTTAAAAGCGGACAGGGCGATGAACTGAACCCCGAAACCCGTCCCTATGAATTTGGCGATGCACTGGAAGCTATAGACTATACCGGCAGCCTCAAGAATTCATTTGTAAACCACGGCATAGATGGCTTCACCATGAAGCAGGATGACCTTGAAATTCACGAAATGGATTTCAAGACGCAAACCTCTACCGTGCTGATGATAGATATATCGCACTCCATGATACTGTACGGTGAAGACCGTATCACCCCTGCCAAGCGGGTAGCTATGGCGTTGAGCGAACTGATAACCACGCGCTATCCTAAAGACACGCTTGATATTGTGGTGTTTGGCAATGATGCCTGGCAGATAGAAATGAAAGACCTGCCTTACCTGCAGGTAGGGCCCTATCATACCAATACGGTTGCGGGGCTGGAACTGGCAATGGATATACTACGGCGCCGCAAGAACCCCAATAAGCAGGTGTTTATGATAACGGATGGCAAGCCTACCTGCCTGAAGGTGGGCAACAAGTATTACAAGAACAGCTTTGGTATAGATAGCAAGATACTGAACCGCACGCTGAACCTGGCGGGGCAAATGCGTAGGCTCAAAATACCGGTCATCACATTTATGATAGCCAACGATCCATATCTGCAATCGTTTGTACGCAACTTTACAGAGGTAAACAATGGCAAGGCGTTCTATTCCTCGCTCGATGGTTTGGGCCAGTTTATATTTGAAGATTACGAGCGTAATAAGCGCAAGCGCGTCAGGTAGCGGTTATCAGCTTACCAGCGTACCCAGCGATTTGCCTTCTATCACACTTTGCAGGTTGCCCGGTGTATTCATATCGAACACGATGATGGGCAGGTTATTTTCCTGGCATAGTGTGAAGGCAGTCATATCCATCACTTTCAGGCCTTGGCTGATAACCTCTGAAAAGGTAAGTTTTTCGAAGCGCTTAGCCGTCGGGTCTTTCTCCGGGTCGGCAGTATAGATGCCATCTACACGTGTACCTTTCAGTATCACATCGGCATTTATTTCTATAGCTCTTAGTGAGCCCGCCGTATCTGTAGTGAAGTATGGATTGCCCGTACCTGCGCCGAAGATAACTACACGGCCTTTTTCCAGGTGGCGGATGGCACGGCGGCGGATGTAAGGCTCTGCTACCTGCTCCATTTTTATAGCGCTTTGCAGGCGTGTTTTAACACCTATCTTTTCCAGCGATGCCTGTAGGGCCATACCGTTGATAACGGTGGCCAGCATGCCCATATAGTCGCCCTGCGCACGTTCTATGCCGGTTTCAGCCTCGTTCATACCACGGTATATGTTACCTCCGCCTATTACTACGGCTACCTGCACGCCCAGGTCGCTGATGGCCTTTATATCAATAGCATACTGCTCCAGCATTTTCGGGTCAAGCCCATAGCTGCGGTCACCCATTAAAGATTCACCAGATAATTTCAGCAGCACTCTATTGTATTTAGGAAGCATCTTGGAAGGCTATAATTTGCTGCAAAGAAAGAAAATAATTCCTAAAAACGGGCACATAGCTTTAATCGTTAAATGACCAGACTTCCATGTGTTTCACCAGCAACCATTTGTCGCTGCCGGGGTTCCACAGGTAGATGTTCACTTTTTTGGCCTCGTCGTAGGCAATGCTCACATCAAAGGTAAATTCTTTGGTCTCGTTATCATTCAGGAAGCGGTGTATGCGCAGCATCCGTGTGCGCAGCACATTATTATCTTTATCTAAAAACTGGGCGGAAAACTGGGGCATTTTCCATTGTGTCCACTCTTTACCGCCGGTACTGATGGTGGCTTTTATCCGGAGCCAGTTGGCTGCATTTTTATCTACCGGCAAGCTGAACTTATTACTGAATTCCATGCCGCTGCCGATGTAGAATGAGTCAGAAGGGTTGGTATCTGTATTGAAGTCGTGCGCGTAGATTAGCTTCAGGTTTTTAGGAGTGCCTGAAAAAAGCTCGTCCGTATCTTTCAGCTTTTCCACTTCATCCCTGTTTTCAATGTGCCAGCGGCCTACCACGCGCCAGTAGTAGGCACGGCTCATGCCGTCAGAATCGTACAACCCCGGTGCCGCATGGGCATTCACCGTAAACCATACATTGACATAGCAGAACAGTAGGATGAAAGGCGTGAGCACCCACCTCAGCACTTTACGTTCTGCCAGGTACTGTAGTAGGTAGCCCAGCGGTAAAAACATGAAAGGATAGCTCTGTATCATGGCCCTGCCGCCGGTGCCGCCATACCACCATATATCCCACGCAGATACAATATACAGGTTCAGCAGGCAAAAGGACAGGATGGCTATTTTGTTGCGCCCCCACTTCAGGAAGGGGATAATGCCTATCAAAGAAAAGAGCATGACGGGTGTGTAGGTAAGCCAGCCGCTACGTGCGCTCAAGGTATAATCGAAGAGGTGCGGGTGCAGCCATGAAAAGGTTTTATCGCTGCCATAGCTGTATACCAGCCAGTTGCCACTGGCATATTTCCAATATATAAGCTGTATGCTACCGATGAGTATAACGCATACGGCTGCTACCGTTAGTTTGGGTAAGTACGTTTTGAAAAACAGTATCTTTTCCCTGATAGCTGCGATAGATATAGACTCCATGCCCCATAGTAAGGGTATCAGCACGCATATCATTTCAGACGGGCGGATGAGTATGGCAAGGCCGCATAATACACCTATAGCTACCGCATATTTGTAATCAGGCTTCTTATAAAAGCGGATGACACACAGCAACAGCAGGGCATAGAGTGTAAACAACCAGGCATGCGTTTGTGCGCCATCTATAGCCGAGTAGTTAAGATAGTTGCTGCCAATGACCAGTATGAGCAGCAGGATGGCCGTTACCTTATTTGAAAAGTAATGGAGCAGCACCCTTCTGTATAGCCACACGCCCAGCAGCGAT
The DNA here is from genome assembly GCA_946480675.1 of uncultured Bacteroidota bacterium. The sequence goes on along the minus strand of CAMLKS010000089.1, from coordinate 4,568 downwards.
ATGAGCAAGCTGCCTACCTGTATGGCAAACTGGTAGGGTCTGGAAAAACCGTCTGGCGGATAGCCTAAAGGTTTGGCGGCCATATGAGCAATAGCAAATAGGGGGCTGTACATTATTGCCATACCACCGGAGTATGTCATCACGCAACTACCATCTACTGCGCGGGTAAACTGCATGACTTCCGGTGTGGGTTCGTATTTCTTCAGGATGCTATCTGCAAAGGATTGGTATTTGAGGTCTTTATAAATAAAGATAGAAGGCAGGTACCAGTAATAACCGCTTACATCCCAGCCGATAGCTGCTTCGCCCTGCCGCTTATCCCATTTAGGATAAAAGACAAAGCAGCAATACAGCATTACAGTGGTGCAGAGCAAGTAAGCTATTTTCGATAGCATATAGGTAGGTTAGGCAACATGAAAATAGCCATTCAAATCTGAATGGCTATCCATTTACTGTCTCTGCAGTGTCATTTTTATGCGAAAGGCATTTTTACTACTTGTGCTTTCAGGGCCTTGTCGCGTACGATGACAAACACATCCGAACCTTCGGCTGCAAAGTCTTTGCGCACATAGGCCATACCTATAGCCTTGCCCAGGCTTGGTGCCTGCGTGCCCGATGTGATGTAGCCTATCTCTTCGCCTTCGGCATTCTGTATTTTATAGCCATGGCGGGGTATGCCTTTGTCTATCATTTCGAGGCCTACCAGCTTGCGGGTTACGCCTTCTGCTTTTTGTTTTTCCAGTATCTCCCTGGCTGTAAAGTCTTTAGTGAACTTAGTGATCCAACCCAGGCCAGCTTCCAGCGGGCTGGTAGTATCATCTATGTCATTGCCATACAGCGCAAAGCCCATTTCCAGGCGCAGGGTGTCGCGGGCTGCCAGGCCTATCGGCTTTATGCCGCCTGCTGCACCGGCTTCAAATATTTTGTTCCAGATTGTTTCGGCATCGTTGTCTTTATCTTCAAAATATATTTCCACACCACCGGCGCCGGTATAACCTGTAGCGCTTACTATCACGTTTTCGATGCCTGCAAATGTGCCTTTGGTAAAGGTGTAATATTTCAGGTTGGTGATATCCATATCGGTAAGCGGCTGCAGGTACTGCACTGCTTTAGGGCCCTGTACGGCCAGCAGGCCGGTTTTGTCAGATATGTTGTGCATTTCTACACCATCTGTATTGTGCTTGCTTATCCAGTTCCAGTCTTTTTCTATGTTCGATGCATTCACCACCAGCATATAGCTTTCATTCTGTTTCAGGCAGTACACCAGCAGATCGTCCACGATACCACCATTCTCATTAGGCAGGCAAGAGTATTGTGCTTTACCATCCGTCAGTTTGCTGGCATCGTTGCTGGTAACACGCTGTATCAGGTCCAGTGCTTTAGGGCCTTTCAGGATAAATTCGCCCATATGGCTTACATCAAATACACCGGCATTGCTGCGCACCGTGTGGTGCTCTTCATTGATGCCGCTGTAAGAGATAGGCATGTTGTAGCCTGCGAACTCTGCCATTTTAGCGCCCAGCGCTATATGCTTTTGTGTGAATGGTGTATTTTTCATTAACAGTTGGTTATGTATATGATTTTGCGGGCAAAGATAACTGTTTGTTGTGTTTTGTTGTGAAATACTGATTTTTCGCGCTTCTATATATCTGCTTAATTATAATTGTTCCGGATTGTTCCGGTTTTACAGGAATCAATTTTTGGTTGCAAATGAGGTTTCTATACTTTGTTCATTTGCCTGAGGTTTATGCCGGTGGTGTACGAAACTGTACCGCCTAAAACACTTAGCTTTACGAATATTGAGCTATTATTAACGTATGAACGCTGAATAATACAGTAGCAAATTTACAATAATATGCTGAGTACATAAAATATACTTATGCCTGCCGAAACAAGCCTGCCTGCGTATCATGGACATCTATCGAAAGATAAAAAGCTGGCGCCCCTTGTGGCTGCCTTCCCCAGCCTGCAACTGAAACGCAGAAAGAACATATGCCTGTACCTATGCGCGGCCATTATGAGCCAGCAGCTATCTACCAAGGTGGCCGATGTGATCTATAAACGCTTCCTGGCATTATACGGGGATGAAGAGCCTACGCCCGAACAGATTGTGGCGACGCCCCCTGCTACCTTGCGCGGTATTGGACTTTCCAATGCGAAGGTGAGCTACGTGCAGAATGTAGCACAATATGCCATAGACAACGGTATGGACGATAAGAAGCTATATAAGATGAGCAATGAGGAAGTGATGGACTTTCTGCTGCCCATAAAAGGTGTAGGCAGGTGGACGGTAGAGATGCAACTGATGTTTGCCCTGGGTAGGGAGGATGTGTTTGCCGTGGATGACCTGGGTATACAGCAGGGTATGATAAAGCTATATAAGCTGGATGCTACCGATAAGAAGAAACTGAAAGAAAAAATGCTGAAAATATCGGCCAAATGGAGCCCGTACCGCACCTACGCCTGCATGATGCTATGGCGCTGGAAGGATAATTAAGGAGCTTCTTCTGATAGGAAGACCAACCATAGTTATATAAAAAGCCGCAACCTATGGTGCGGCTTTTTCATTATGATGTGCATATTTGTTACAGCTTATTCACCTTAATGGTTTTAGTGTTTACCCCATCGGTATATTTTACCAGGTATAGCCCCGGCGCCACGCCGGAAAGATTAATATTGGCATAGCGGCCGAATGTATTGGTTTGAGCGACTACAGAGCCTAACAGCGAAGTGACAATGATATTGCCCTTGCCGTTGTATTGCTCCGGCAGTACAATGTTTAGTTTGTCGGTAGTAGGGTTGGGGTAAGCTGTTATGGTAAACTCAGGTTGTTTAATAATGGTATTGACACTGGAAGGATCAGGCGTTTTAAAGCTTTCACACACCCATTGAGAAGTACCTGATGTACAATAAGCACGCACACATACGTACCAGGTCTGGTCAGGCGTTAGGCCATTTATTACAATACTGGTAGAAGTGGTAATGCTGCCCGGTTTGCCCGCAGGGGGAATTGAAGATAGATCAGGCGTAACAAAGTATTCGTACTTATACGCAGTAGGAGTTTCATTCCATGAACATACGGCTGAAGTTGGTGTAATGTTATTGAAACTGTGATTGGTAAGCTCGCATTGCGCCTGCGCACTGTGTGCTGTAAGCAACAATATAGATGCAAGGATAGCAGAAAAAGAAAATGTACGTAGATAGAAATTCATAAGCTTAGGTTTTAGAATATCTAATATACTGATTATTTCTTATGAATTCTGCTTGTTTCCATTTGCCCGTTATGCAAGTAGCGTAGCAGGTAGACCCCGGCGGGTAAACCGCTTATATCCACCTGTGTTTCTTCAGGCATATGATTACCTGCCCACACCCTGCTGCCCATAGCGTTTACTACTTCCAGCATGCCACCGGCTTTCGTAAAGCTGAGATAGAGCGTATTGGTAGCGGGGTTGGGATATGCTTTGAATAGGCCTACGTTTTGCTGCACCTGTGCTATGCCTACGGAATAGGCGCTGAAGAACATATGTACAGGCGACCATGGCGAGAAAACCCCGCTACCACAATCGGTACGTACAAAGACATGATACATCTGTGCGGGTAACAGGCTGCGGACAATCAATGTATTGGTGTCGATAGGTGTACCGGCATCAGTAGCTGTGGGCACATCGGCAGAAGTATCTACTATGTATTGGTAATTGGCATTGGGTGCTACAGCGGTCCAACTGATAACGGCCGTATCAGCACCTATATTGGTAACATTTATAGTGCCCGGCATGCCGCAGGGCGTAGAAAAATTGAGTGATACCCAAGGGGTGAATGTACCACTGCCACAGTCGGTACGGTGCCATGCCGTGTGTGCAATGCCCGGGGTCAGTCCGCCAACGCCCACAGTAAGAGAGCCGGTAGAAGTACCTGTGGCAGGTTGCGGTGCAGTAGCAGGCAATACTGCATATTCATATACGCCCGCACCTGCGCTTCCCCATGCCAGGGTAACACTATCGGTATGGACATCCAATATAGAAGGAACGGCAGGAGTACACTGTGCATATGTACGAACAGTAGTGAAAATGGTAAGCAGGGTACAGGCAACAAGTATTTTTTTATTCATTCTATCGGCTTTGATACTAAGATAAGGTAAAGTGCAGATATAGTAGTTTTCAAGGGCTTATGAGTGGTAAAACATTGATAATCGTCTATGTCGGCGGTAAATGCTATTTTTATAACTAAGGCATTATGAACCATCTACCACATTTAATACAGGATCTCGGGCTGGTGCTGATAGTTGCCGGTGTTACTACTTTGATTTTTAAATGGCTGAAACAGCCTGTAGTACTCGGCTACATACTGGCCGGGCTATTGGTGAGCCCCAATTTCCCTTTGTTCCCTACTATTACCGAACTGGCCAATATACGTGTATGGGCAGATATAGGTGTCATATTCCTACTTTTTACGCTGGGGTTGGAGTTTAGTTTTAAAAAACTGATACGTGTAGGGGGCGCATCATCTATTACCGCCATTATTGAAGTATCGGCCATGCTGGGCATCGGCTTCCTGCTGGGCAAGCTGAT
>CAMLKS010000088.1 GCA_946480675.1 uncultured Bacteroidota bacterium | reverse complement strand
ATATCGCTATCTGCCGAGGCAGCCAGTTTCAATGTATCCGTATTGCTGATACCGGCAGCATCGCGCTTGTTCAGCTGCTGGCCATTGGCATCCACACTGCCGTTTATTACAAAGGCATATACGCCATTATTCTCATTGTGCAGTTTGTGTTCCAGCGTTTTGCCGGCTTGCAGGGTAGTACGGTATATCCACGCATCCTGGTGTATTTTCAGTCCGGCATCTTCGGTATCTATGGGCGATACCAGCGCCTGCAACTGGTTCACACGTTCTTCCGGTGCAAATACCTTTTGGTCGTACCGTGGTTGCACATTCTTCTTGTTAGGGAATATCCACAATTGCAGCAGGTTTACTTTCTGGTCGCGGTTGTGGTTGTATTCACTATGAAATACGCCTGTGCCTGCGCTCATCACCTGCACCTCGTTAGGCATTATAGCCTGTGTATGGCCCATGCTGTCTTTGTGTTCCAGCGCACCTTCCAGCACCACTGTTATTATTTCCATGTTATCGTGCGGGTGTTTGCCGAAGCCCATCCCTTCCGATACGATATCGTCATTCAGCACCCGCAGGGCACCGAAGTGTATTTTTGATGGGTCGTAAAAGCCGGCAAAACTGAAAGAGTGTTTTGCATTGAGCCATCCATGGTCGGCATGGCCGCGTTGATCTGCGGGATGATATATTATGTTTGCCATATCTTGTTTTCCTTATTTATTTTAATGTACGTACATCAATTGTATTGCAAATTTACACCCATTACTGACAATATGACAAAATGCCATGCTTATACAACTATCAGCATCGTTAATACTGTCTTAAACAGGAAAGCAAAAACAATTAATTATTTAACTTGGTTTCAAATTATGAGCATGAGCAAACGTTACCTGCTACTCCCCTTATTAGCGCTTAATACACTGGCACTAAATGCCACAGCCCAAACATTAGATACTTTGACGAGAAAAGACCGCGATGGATGGGAATTTATGCAAGTGCGCGCCGCCCATGATAAAAGCGTTGTGGAAGAGGGCCACTTTCACAATAAAATACGTGAAGGCGTATGGACCAGTTATTGGAATACAGGGTATCCCAGGCGCATTACCACCTACCTGCATGGTAAAAAAGACGGCCTGGCCATGAGTATCATACAGGAAGGTTCTGTAGATTTTGTTGAGCAATACAAAGATGACAAACTGGAAGGCCCCCGCCGCACCTATTATATACGCGGGCCCATATTTGAAGAAACATTTTACTCTGACGGCAAAAAGCATGGCAAATACACCAAGTGGTATAAGTCAGCTACTATACAGGAAGAAGGCTATTACAAAAATGATTTGCGTGATGGCCGCTCTACCTGGTATTATGAAGACGGGCAGAAATCTGTAGAGTATGATTATAACGATGGAGAAATAAACGGTGATGCCATAGCTTATTATGCAAACGGCAAGGTGAGCGAAATGGGCCGCTATAAAAAAGGTAGCAAAACAGGCACCTGGCGCGAGTATCATGAAAATGGCAACAGCAAAGCCGAAGGCAAATACGAAAACAATGAGAAAAACGGCGAATGGAAACTGTTTGACGAACAGGGAAAATTCCTGAAAGCCATTACATATAAAAACGGGCAGGAAGTAAAGAAATAAAACTATGTCTCAAACCATACTGATAATAGACGATGAGAAAGCCATCCGCAAAACGCTATCGGAGATACTCAGCTTCGAAGGGTTTGTGATAGATGAGGCTGCAGATGGGGCGGAAGGCGTGAAAAAGATAAAAGACAATAACTACGACTGCATACTCTGCGACATAAAAATGCCAAAGATGGATGGCATGGAAGTGCTGGAGCAATCGAAAGAATTGAAGCCCGATATTCCATTCATCGTTATATCAGGACATGGTAATATTGAAACGGCGGTAGAGGCTGTGAAGAAAGGTGCTTTCGATTTCATCAGCAAGCCACCCGACCTGAACCGCTTGCTGATAACCATCCGCAATGCGATGGATAAGAAAAGCCTGGTAACGGAAACCAAGCAACTGCGCAAGCGCATATCGAAGGGCGCAGAAATGGTAGGCGAATCGGAAGGGATACAAAAGGTACGCGAAACGATAGAGAAGGTAGCGCCTACTGATGCGCGCGTGCTAGTAACGGGTGAAAACGGTGTGGGTAAGGAACTGGTGGCGCGCCGCATACATGAACTGAGCCCGCGCGCCAATGGCCCGCTGATAGAAGTGAACTGCGCGGCCATACCATCGGAATTGATAGAGAGTGAATTGTTTGGCCACGAGAAGGGTTCTTTTACCTCGGCCATCAAGCAGCGCATAGGCAAGTTTGAACAGGCGAATGGCGGTACGCTCTTCCTGGATGAGATAGGCGATATGAGCCATGATGCACAGGCCAAAGTGCTGCGTGCCCTGCAGGAAGGTAAGATAACCCGTGTGGGTGGTGACAAGGAAATAAAGGTAGATGTGCGTGTAATAGCGGCTACCAATAAAGACCTGATGGAAGAGGTGGAGGACAAGAAATTCCGCCTGGATTTGTATCATCGCCTGAGCGTGATATTGATACATGTGCCATCGCTGAATAACCGTAAAGACGATATACCTATGCTGGTAAAACACTTTATGGCGGACATCAGTGATGAGTATAAACAGCCTGAAAAAGAAATAGATGCCGATGCCCTGAAAGCACTGCAGGACTATAACTGGACGGGTAATATACGCGAGCTGCGCAACGTGGTAGAGCGCCTCATTATCTTATCGGACAAGAAGATAACGAAGAAGGATGTGGAGACGTATATCTTTTTGAAGTAAACCCCAAACCCCTAAAGGGGCTTTCTCATGATACTTAAAAAAGCGCGATTAGAAATCTAATCGCGCTTTTTATACTCTTAAAGAAGTTCCCCCCTTGGGGGGCGGAGGGGGCTACACGCCCACCATTAGTGGCATTAGCAGCATCAGTACTTCTTCATTGTCATTTTTTTCCATCGGGCGGAAGATGCCGGCACGTGTTGGGGTGCTCAGTTCTACCTGTATCTCCGTACCATCCAGGTTGTTTACCATTTCTACCATCAGCTTGGCATTGAAGGCTATTTTCATATCCTCGCCTGTGTACTGGCAGCTCAGGTTTTCCTTACCCTCGTAAGAGAAGTCGATATCCTGTGCGCTCAGTTGCAGTGAGTTGCCGTTGATATCCAGTACTACCTGGTTGGTCGTTTTGTTGGCAAAGATGCTCACACGACGCAGGGCACTGATGAAATCGTTGCGATTGATAGTAAGCCTGTATGGATTGTCGTTTGGTATTACCGCTTTATAATCGGGGAAACGGGCATCTATCAGGCGGCAGCTCATGCTTAGCTTGCTGCTGGTAACAAACAGGTGGCTGCTGTTGTAAGATATTTCCAGTTGTGTTTCATCGGCAGGCAGCGTAGCGCGCAGTTGTTGCAGTGGTTTCTTAGGCACTACAAAACCTTCCTGTGCAGGCGATGAAATATCGGTACGGCTAAACTGTACCAGCCTGTGCGCATCGGTTGAAACGAATGTAACCCCATTCTTACCCAGCTCGAAGAACACACCTGTCATAGCAGGGCGCAATGTATCGCCGCTTACTGCAAACAGGGTTTTATTAATGCTTTCTATCAGCGCGATAGATGGCATCGTAAAGCTGGTAGTATCGCCGGGGGCCGGTTCTTTAGGGAAATCATCGGCTTTTTCGCCGCCAATTTTATATTTACCTACATCACTCGACATTTCGATAGAAAGGTCTTGCTCATTTACGTTGAACGTAATGGGCTGCTCCGGCAGATTTTTCAGATAATCGGTCAGTATTTTAGAAGGAATACAGATACGGCCCTCGCCTTGCGCATCGTTCACATCCATCTGCACACGCATCATCGTCTCAAGGTCGGTAGCGGTAAGGGTAAGCGTATTTCCTTTCAGTTCGAATAAAAAATCTTCCAGTACAGAAAGCACGGTATTGGCACTGATAACCCCGCTTATTTGTTGCAGGTTTTTAAGCAATGCCGTGGAGGTTACGATAAAACGCATCTCTAATAATAGTTTGGAAACAAAGATAGTCGTTTAACCGAGCTATAAATGGGGCTGTGGATATTTCGGCTTTCGCTGTGAATAGCGAAAAAATCAGTTTTTCACGCTCGGCACATGGGGTTTATTGGCAATGGTGGCGGTAATACGCAGCTTGCCTTCGTTATCACTGTAATTCCGTGGCAGGCCTACCAGCCCATCAGCAAAGCCAAGATATAGTTTTTCAGCATCTGTGGGCACCAGTATGGTTTGCTGTTCGCCTTTGTTGTTCTGCCCATCGCCTATGAAAAACACCTGGTTCATTTCCGGCCCCCAAACGGTGTAGTTCTCATGCTTTTCGAAATTCATAGATTCAGGAACACTCTCCGGTATAGCATACGGGCTGGTAAATACCCCTACCAGAAACATCGCTTTTTTAGGATGTGAGATGCCTGAAAAACCTTTGCTGGCAGCAATCTCTGTAATAAAAGGACCATCGCCATCTGCACTGCATTCTTTTGAGCTGTCGTTCCACGGCATGAAATCGACCATTCCCGTAACATTTGTAATACGTATCTGCTTCAACCCGCGCACATCTATTTCCACCGGTGGTAGGCCGGCGCCACCGGGCGTATTGGCATGCGATTGCATCAGGTTGTAATAATATACATTGCATTTAGCATCTATCTCCAAAGTAGTATCGGGGAAACCCTGTCCAAAAGCAGGCGACAGGATGGCGAGACAACTGATGATCAATAAATACAGCGGGCGCATAAGATGGAAGGTTGTATATAAATTTACAGAATATCGCAAAACAAAAAAGCACCCCGGTTCGGAGTGCTTTTCAGTATGTTATTTTAATGATTACAATAAACCTTTCACTTTTTCTATCACTGCTTGCAGGGCGCTTACATCCTGTCCACCTGCTGTAGCGAGGGTTTTCTGTCCGCCGCCGCCGCCTTTTATCAACGGGGCAATGTGTTCCTTGATAATCTTTCCGGCATCCAACCCTTTGGCAGCTACCACGCTATCGGCCACGCCAACGGCTACAAATGGTTTGCCATCTATATTGGCGCACAGCACTACCACGTGGTCGTTCAGGTGGTGTTTCACATCGAGGCACAGTTTTTTCAGTGCATCAGCCGATGATACATTTACAATATCGCCGATGAAGCTAACCTGGTTGATGATCTCATCTTTGGTGAGCACTTCATTGCGGATGCCTACCAGTTGGCGGGCTTCCAGGCTTTCAACCGTTTTTTCCAGTTGTGCTTTTTCTTCCTGTAGTTTTTCTATCGCCTTGATGATGTCTTTCGGGTTTTTCAACGCAGCGGCAATATTATGCAGCGTATGCAGGTGCTCGTTTACATAAGCTTCGGCAGCAGCACCGCTCACCGCTTCTATACGGCGCACACCGGCAGCCACCGCACTTTCATGCTTTAGCTTAAAGAAGCCCAGCTCACCCGTATGGCCTACGTGCGTACCACCACACAGCTCTATAGAATAGCCGGGGTCCATTACAACTACACGTACGGTATCGCCATACTTTTCGCCAAACAGGGCCATAGCGCCCATTCTCACCGCATCGTCCTTTGCCATTTCTTTAATAACAACAGGGATGTTTTCGCGTATCTTCTCGTTTACCAGTGCTTCTATTTTAGCGATCTCTTCATCCGTCACTTTAGCAAAGTGCGAGAAGTCGAAACGCAGGTGTTCTTCATTTACCAGCGAACCTTTTTGTGCCACATGCGTGCCCAGTACACTGCGCAATGCTGCGTGAAGCAGGTGCGTGGCACTATGGTGTATGGTGGTTTCGCGGCGCTTGTTTACATCTACCGCTGCCAGCATCGGGCCATCAAAGCTTTCAGGCAGTGTTTCGGTAAAGTGTATAATAAGGTCGTTCTCTTTCTTGGTATCTATGATGGTTATCTTCTCGTTTTCCCATAGCAGTTCGCCACGGTCGCCCACCTGGCCACCACTTTCTGCATAGAAAGGTGTTTTATCCAACACCAGTTGATAAGACTCTTTACCCTTAGCCTTTACTTTGCGGTATTTCAGCACCTGTGCCTGTGCTTCCATGCTATCGTAGCCTACAAACTTGGTGCTGCCTTCTGCCAGTATCACCCAGTCTTCGGTATCCAGAGCAGTAGCGGCACGGCTGCGGCTTTTCTGCTGCTGCATTTCGGCTTCAAAAGCAGCTTCATCTACCTGGAGGTTATTTTCCTGTCCTATCAGGCGGGTAAGGTCTATCGGGAAACCATAGGTATCATACAGTTCAAAGGCAGCTTTACCATTGATGGTGGTGCTGTTTTGCGAACCGGTTTCCTTTATGATTTCATCCATTTTCTTCAGGCCCTTATCCAGCGTACGCAGGAAGGCTTCTTCTTCTTCTTTCACCACTTTGCTTACCAGGTCAACCTGTTGATGCAGTTCCGGGAAGACGGTCTTGAACTGCTCTGCCAGTACAGGCACCAGTTGTGTTAGCAGCGGGTGTTTATAGTCGAGATAAGAATAATAATAACGGGCAGCCCTGCGCAGGATGCGGCGTATCACGTAGCCGGCACCGGTATTGCTGGGTAGCTGGCCATCGGCTATGGTAAAGCAGATAGCACGTATATGGTCGGCCAGTACACGGAAAGCAATGTCTTGCTTGCTATCGGTATAGCCATAGGTTTTCTTTGTTATCTTCTCTATCTCGCTGATAGTACCTGTAAACAGGTCACTATCATAGTTGCTCTGCTTGCCTTGCAACACACGTACCAGGCGCTCCAGCCCCATACCCGTGTCAACATGCATGGCAGGCAGGTTTTGCAGGCTGCCATCCTTCAGGCGGTTGAACTGCATGAATACGTTGTTCCATATCTCGATCACCTGCGGGTGGTCGGCATTCACCAGTGTTTTACCATCTACAGCATTGCGCTCTTCATCGGTACGGCAATCCACATGTATCTCGCTGCACGGGCCACATGGACCGGTATCGCCCATTTCCCAGAAGTTATCCTTCTTATTGCCCATCAGTATGCGGTCTTCAGCTATGTATTGTTTCCAGTAGTTGAAAGCCTCTTCATCCATCGGCAGGTTTTCTTTCGCATCACCTTCAAACACGGTAACGTACAGCCTGCCTTTCGGTATCTTATATACATCGGTCAACAGTTCCCAGCTCCACTCGATGGCTTCTTTCTTAAAATAGTCGCCAAAGCTCCAGTTACCCAGCATTTCAAACATGGTATGATGGTAGGTATCTACACCTACTTCTTCCAGGTCGTTGTGCTTACCGCTTACGCGCAGGCATTTCTGCGTATCGGCCACGCGGGGGTTTGGCGCTTGCTTATTGCCCAGGAAATAATCTTTGAACTGGTTCATACCTGCGTTGGTAAACAGCAGGGTAGGGTCGTTCTTTACAACTATAGGGGCAGAAGGCACAATAGCATGGCCTTTGCTGCGGAAGAAATCGAGGAATTGCTGACGTATCTCGTTGCCTGTTAACATAAGGCTGCAAAAATATATAAAAACCCCCTGTGAAGGGCGTATTGCATTATTCAGCTGTGATATTTCTATTTATTCTTATTTTGTTCCTCAAATCCTATGAACATGAAGCTACATATTCTTGTATCCTTGTTGATGTTACCCATCCTGGCAAATGCCCAAAAGTTCAAAAACCTGGAAAGCAGTACAGATAGCACTTATGGGTATACTGCATTAAAACCACTTTTGCTAAAGAAGGGTGATCCGGTAAACAGCATCCGAAATACAGAAAAATTTTTTTTCGGTTTGTATAATTCAAAAGGTGAGTTTTATGATGTACTGAGTCGGAGTTCTATATTCAATCCTAAGTACACCCAGAAGGAAATGGAAGAAGTGGGCATGCGGAATATTAAGAATGGAAAACCTGCGGGTGTGATGCTGGATTCCTATATACTTGTTTCAGAAAGTAAAAGTGACACCATAACACTTTATGTAGATATATATAATAACGGGGAGCTAAAGATACCTGTGGGTTTAAAGTGGAAATAAATGGAACCGCATGGACTTTATCATTTCATTAGCTAATTACCTCACCTGCTAATCAGCCATACAAGTATTAATCCATCACCCATGAAAAAGCTGCCGGCAGGCAAAACCTGAAATATATATGCCACACCAATACAAAGAAACCGCTGCCAAGGCTGAATAATTCTACACGGGTTATTCTGACCCTACGGATAATTACATATAAGGTCATCAATACGGCAAACTGTATAATGATAATAGATAGTGCACCACCAATAATTCCTGCA
>CAMLKS010000087.1 GCA_946480675.1 uncultured Bacteroidota bacterium | reverse complement strand
TTTATACCAAAGAAGTAGCCAACAATGTATCAATAGGAAATATAGATGATGACCTGCCTAAGATAGCCGATTGCGACTGGGTGCTGGAAGCCGTTATTGAAAGGCTGGATATCAAACAACAGTTGTTTGAGAAGATAGAAAAATATCGCAAGCCCGGCACGCTCATCACTACCAATACTTCCGGTATACCCATTCACCTGATGAGTGAGGGCAGAAGCGAAGATTTCAGGCAGCATTTCTGCGGCACTCACTTTTTCAATCCGCCGCGTTATCTAAGATTGCTGGAGATTATTCCCGCACCCGATACCAAGCAGGAAGTAATAGACTTCCTGATGCTCTATGGCGACAAATACCTGGGCAAGACAACGGTGCTGTGTAAAGACACGCCAGCTTTTATTGCTAACCGCGTGGGTGTGTTTGGTTTTATGGCCGTGTTTCATGCCATGCAGCAGTTGGGTATGGGTATAGATGAGATAGACCTGCTGACAGGTACTATTATGGGAAGGCCCAAATCGGCCACCTTCCGTACGGGTGATGTGGTAGGTTTAGATACATTGGTACACGTAGCCAGGGCATTACCTGAAAATGCACCTGATGATGAGGCAAAAGATATTTTCAAAATGCCGCCATTTCTCGAAAAAATGATTGAGAACAAATGGCTGGGCGATAAAACAGGCCAGGGGTTTTATAAGAAAGTAAAAGGCGAAAAAGGTAAATCGGAAATACTGACGCTGAATCTGGATACCATGGAGTATGGGCCGAAGCAGAAGTCAAAATTCGCAACTATAGAAACAGCAAAGCCTATAGATGACCTGAACCAGCGGTTGAAGGCATTATATAACGGGCAGGATAAAGCGGGTGACTTTTACAAGCTGTTCCACCATATGCTATTTGCATATGCCAGCAACCGTATCCCTGAAATAGCCGATGAACTGTATAAAATAGATGATGCGCTGAAGGCCGGCTTTGGCTGGGAGATAGGTGCATTTGAAAGCTGGGATGTGTTGGGCGTAAGGAAGGTATTGGAACGTATGGATGCGGCCGGTATAAAAGCTGCTGACTGGGTAAAAGATATGCTGGCGGCAGGCAATGAAACATTTTACAAAACAGAGAATGGTCAGCGTAAGTATTACGATATAGCCTCGAAAGCATATGAGACCATACCGGGTAGCGGCACCTTCATCATACTGGAACACCTGGATGAACAGGTGGTATGGAAGAACAGTGCTGCAAAGCTGTATGATATAGGTGATGGTGTGGTAGCGCTGCGCTGGAATACCAAGATGAACAGCATAGGCGGTGAAGTGCTGGAGGCGGTACAGAAGTCGGTAAGCATAGCAGAGGAAAAATATAACGGACTGGTAATAGCTAACAACGGTGCCAACTTCAGTGCAGGTGCCAATGTGGGTTTGATATTCATGCTGGCTGCTGAGCAGGAATATGATGAGCTGGATATGGCTGTGCGCCAATTCCAGAACACGACCATGCGCCTGCGCTATAGCAGTGTGCCGGTAGTGGTAGCACCGCATGGTATGACACTGGGTGGGGGCTGCGAAATGTGCCTGCATGCCGATGCAGTACAGGCAGCGGCAGAAAGCTATATAGGCCTGGTAGAGCTGGGCGTAGGGCTGATACCCGGCGGAGGCGGTACAAAAGAAATGGCATTGCGCGCCGGCGACAGGAATGTTAAAGAAGATATAGAACTGAATTATTTACAGCAGCTATTCATAAACGTAGGTACGGCTAAAGTGTCCACATCGGCACATGAAGCTTATGAAATGTCGATACTGCGTAAAGGAACTGATGGTATATCCATCAATCCCGACAGGCGTATTGCCGATGCTAAGCGCAGGGTATTGCTGATGCATGAACAAGGCTATACGCAACCCATACAACGTACAGATATTAAAGTACAGGGACGTGGTGGCTTAGGCCCCATACTGGCAGGTACACATGGTATGTTCAGGGGAAATTACATTAGTGAATACGATCTGTTCATTGCTGAAAAACTGGCGTATGTGATGTGTGGTGGTGACCTGAGTGGTGCTACATTGGTAAGTGAACAATACCTTTTAGACCTGGAACGCGAAGCCTTCCTGAGCCTGTGCGGCCAGCGTAAAACATTGGAACGCCTGCAAAGCATCTTGCAAACAGGCAAGCCATTGAGAAACTAAGAACTATCATGAAACTGATAAAGATTGTAACTATAAACGGGTTATTACTATGCGGCCTGCAAGCCATGGCCCAGCCATCTGTAGTGCAGGTGGAGCAGGAACTGATAGGCCATCTCAACAGGATACAATATTGGAGATTTGAATACTCGCCGGAAGACACTAGCTTTTCAGGTGAAGTGAACCCTGCCGATTCGCTGAATGATGCCAACCGGAAACTGGAAGCCTACTTGCTGCAAATAGCAGAAAAACAGCCCGCACTGCTAAAGGCCAACCTGAAAATACCTGAAAATGCCGACCTGAAAATCGTAAGTTCTGATGATAAAAAACTGCGTATCTATTGCTGGGATACCCAGACAGGCGGCACCATGAAAGTGTACAGGGCTGTAGCACAATACGAAGAAAATGGAAGGGTGAAAGGCATGCTGCTGGATGGTGATGCCAGTAGTAAAGAAGATTTGAATGCCGGGCAATCATACCTGAGTATTTATACTTTAAATGCCGGCAAGAAATATTACCTGCCGGTATATACTGCCATCTATTCTACCAAAGATGTGATGAAAGGTGTAAGGGCATTAGCTGTAGAGGGCGGCGAATTAAAGCCTGCCGTCATATTCGAAACGAATAATGCAGTTGCCGATAAAATAGAATATACATACGACTATGCTGCGAACTACGACTTCAAAAAAATGAAAGAAAGTTATGTACTACATATGGATAAACAAAAGCTGTATGTTCCTTTGGTAGAAGGCGATAAGCTGAATGGTAAATGGCAGGTGTATATTTGGAACGGTAATAAGTTTGTGTACGATAAGAATGCAAAGTGAAATTAAGTAAGCGAATTATTAGTGTAATAAGTGCAATGCTGTTGTGCTTGGTGATGTATAAGGCAGATGCACAGGCAGACCCTATCACCACGGCGCGTGCCTATGCAGATGCCAAGCAATATGATAAAGCAATAGAAGCTTACAAAAGCTTGTACAAACAAAATCCTATCGACGATGAAGTGTACAGAGAATACCTGAACGTATTGCTGGCGGTAAAAGATTACAAGCAGGCCGAAAGAATTGTAGTAGAGCAAAAGAGTATCCGCATCAATAACCCTATGGTGTATATAGACATGGGGCGTATACATCTTGCTAACGGAAAGGATAAGAAAGCGAATGAAGAATTTGATATTGCTCTGCAGTTTATTAATGGCGATGATATACTGACCCAGCAGGTTGCTGCTGCCTACACTGCTGTGGGCAAAGACGAATACGCTATCCGCGCGTATGAAAAAGCAAGGGAACTGCTCCGTGCGCCTTACATGTACACCGGTCCGCTGTCAAGACTGTATGCGGCAAAAGGAGATGTAGATAAAGCAATATTCACGATGCTGGAAGGTGTCAACGGCTTTATGCGGAATAATGCAGAGGACACAAAGGCAGGATTGTTAGAACTATTAGGCAACGACCCTAAGAAGTTGCAACAAGCTCAAAAGGCTTTAGTGAAGCGTATAAACGAACAACCTGAAAACCCCTATTATGCCGACCTGCTTACATGGCTGTACACGCAGAAAGACGATTGGGAAGGTGCCCTGATACAGGTAGTAGCACTGGATATCAGGAATAAAGAAAATGGCGAGCGCATACAAGACTTTGCAAGGCTGGCTACCAAAGAAGAAGAATATGCCATAGCCATAAAAGCATACGATGAGATCATGCAGCTGGGTAAAGAACTGCCACTTTACACTGTATCCAAAGCAGAAAAATTAAGGGTGCAATTCTTACAGTTGCAAATCAACCCGGCATATAAGAAAGAAGAAGTAACGGTTTTGGTAAAGAGTTATGAAACCTTATTTGCAGAATCGCCGCACTATTATACAATGGAAGCAGCAAGGGATTATGCCAGGCTGGAAGCCTTGTATAATAACAACCCTGCAAAAGGCATCGAGATATTAGAAACAGCATTGAAGCAACCGGGAATCAGCAAACTATTTACAGGTGAAGTGAAACTGCAACTGGGCGACTACCACGTGGTGCTAGGGAAAGTTTGGGATGCATCATTGCTCTATAGCCAGGTAGATAAAGCTTTCCGGGAAGATTATATGGGCGAGGAAGCACGTTTCCGGAACGCAAAGCTGGCCTACTATCGTGGCGACTTTGAATGGGCACAAGGGCAACTTACAGTGTTGAAAGCATCTACATCCGAACTGATTGCAAACGATGCTTTATATCTGTCCATCCTGATAACAGAAAACATAACGCCGGATAGTAACTATGTGCCGATAAGAAGATTCGCCTATGCTGATTTATTACTGTTTCAGAATAAGGATAAAGAAGCGGAAGCCTTATTGGATAGCATTATGACCACATACCCGGAGCATCCTTTGAAGGACGATATTTTGATGCAGAAAGCCAAGCTTGCTGAAAAGCACCGCGTGTATGAAAAGGCGATTATCTATTACGCGGATATAGTAAAGAACCATAGCAAAGATGTATTGGGAGATGATGCTATTTTCAGTATTGCCAATGTGTATGAGAAATACTTGAACAAACCCGATGAGGCTAAGAAATACTATGAAACATTGATAATAGATTATCCAGGCAGTACCTATATACAAACCGCCCGCAACCGGCTTGCCGCTATGCAGGGTGGTGGTATTCCTATGCCATAATGCATTATGAAACGCTGGCCGCTTAAAGAAACTTTCTTTTGGGAACGCACACCTTTCTTCAGGTTGCTGCTGCCATTGATAGCGGGTATTCTGCTATATGGTTTCACGGCTAAGGTCTTTGCACTATTTGCATCCATCACATTTGTTGCCACTATTAGTTATGGTTTCACGGCATTCATAAGGAAACAAAGTGTTGTAATAGATGTGGTAAGAACCCTCAGTTTGCATGGAGCTATCATTTGCATGGGCTGGTTGCTTAGTTATTATACCGACGTGCGTAATGATGCTAAATGGTTTGGGCATGAAAAGGCCAATGCGTTCATTGCACGCATTAATAACACACCTGCCGAAAAAGAACGCACCTGGAAGCTGGAAGTAGATGTAATAGGAACATTGAATGGCAAGAAGTATAAACCTGCAACAGGTGAAACATTTGTTTACGTTTATAAAGAAGCTGTACCAATAAACTTGCACGAAGGCGATACTATAATACTACCGGCCAACTGGCAACAAATCACCACAGCAGGTAATCCTTTCGAGTTTGATTATGCGGCATACTGCGCACATAACAATATTTACTACCAGCAGTTTCTTTCTTCTAAAGATGCAGTGTTGCACGCACATGCTAATGCAGGCGGTTTGCCTGCGCTACGTCAAGTCCATTTGTGGTGCATGCAGCAGTTGGGAACGTATATACATGATAAGCCAACACTTGGCCTGATACAAGCCATGCTGATAGGGGATGAGATAAACATGGATAGAGAGCTGCGACAAGCCTATGCGGAAACAGGCATCATTCATATCGTAGCCATATCCGGTTCGCATATCACTTTCTTTTTCTTCATTATTACTTTTTTATTAGGGTGGATAAAGCACAAGAAATATCACTGGCTGAAATATCTCGCTGCCATCCCTTTAATATGGTTGTATGTATTGATGGCAGGGGCATCACCATCTGCCGTGCGGGCGGCTATCATGTTCAGCATACTCGCCATTGGCTTCGCATTGCAGCGGCAACCCAATGCGCTCAATTATTTATTTGCAGCCGCATTCATCTTGCTATGTGCTATGCCATTCTGGCTATATGCGGTAGGTTTTCAATTGTCTTTTCTCGCTGTGCTTTCATTGGTATTATTCTATCGCTATGTATATGCTTGGTGGTCTCCCGTGAATAAAGTGCGACGTGCTTTATGGAGCGTAGTTGCTGCCAGTATTTCTGCTGAAATATTAATAGCACCACTAGTCATCTATTACTTCCATATGTTCCCGCTGCTATTCATAGTAGCTAATGTAGCAGCATGGTTATTCATGAGCGGCGTGCTTGTAGCCGGTATGCTAATAGTACTGTTTAGTAAAATAGCCATGATTGCCAATTCCCTTGCATTCATCACGGAGTATGGTATGCAGTGGTTCAACAAAATGGTATTCGCTATGCAAAGCTGGAATCCTCAGTCCTTGCGTTATTTGGATATATCAGCTATTGAATTGGTTTGCCTTTACATTGTAATAGCTGCATTTGCCTATTATCTCATTTATAAGCAAGCTAAGTCGCTATTGGTATCACTGTCTGCTGCCTGTGTCTTTATGTGCTTATTATGCATAGATGATTGGCAAACCAATCAACAACGCACACTCGTTGCGTACAACATCAGCAAGGCCAATCATATCGAGCTAATTGAAGGCAAACATTATTCAGTACTGCTTACAGATAGTATCGTAAATGCAAAGAACAGGAACTACGTATTGAAACCTGCACATATCGGCTTCCATGCATGGAGAGAGAAGCAGGTTGCATCTAAAGATGTGTTTGTTATCGGTAATAAAACAGTGCTTGTATTGAAGCAACCTGTTTCATTGAAGGCTCCCTTCGCGGTAGATTATCTTTTGGTAAACTATGCTATCGATGCTACAGAACTACAGCAAATCAGGTCAAATTTCCCGTCTGCTACCATCGTAATGGGTAATAACCTGAATCGCCGTGAATCGGCTGAGCTTGCCACGGCTGCAAAATCGTCAAACATTCCGCTGCACTTACTTTCCCGCGATGGGGCTTTTGTATTGAAAAGCTTTTAATAGCTATTTAGTATCTTTGCGCCTCTTTTCGTACTTGTTAAAAGTTTTTTACATGAATCGTAACATAAAATCTGCGCTGATATCTGTTTTCTATAAAGATGGCTTGGAGCCAATAGTGCGCAAACTGAATGAACTGGGCGTTACTATCTATTCTACCGGTGGTACGCAAACATTTATAGAGCAACTGGGCATTCCCTGCACCGCAGTAGAGGCTGTTACAAGCTACCCGTCTATTCTTGGTGGCCGTGTAAAAACCTTGCACCCAAAGGTGTTTGGCGGTATCCTGGCCCGTCGCGATTTTGAGGACGACCAAAAACACGTGGCTGAATACGAAATACCCTTGCTGGACCTGGTTATTGTTGACCTGTACCCATTTGAGGAAACCGTAAAAAGCACGACAGAAGAAAAGACGATCATTGAGAAAATAGACATCGGTGGTGTATCGCTGATACGCGCTGCAGGTAAAAATTATAAAGATGTATGCATCGTAGCATCTCGCAATCAATATGGCGAACTGCTGGAATTGCTGAACGAGAAAAGCGGCGAAACGGCTATTGAAGACCGCAGGAAATTTGCCGCTGCTGCATTTACAGAATGCGCACATTATGATGTAGCCATCGCCGATTACTTTAATAAAGACACAGATGCTGCCGAATTTCAGATGGCAGTAGCGAATAAAACTCCGCTGCGCTATGGTGAGAACCCCCACCAGAAAGCTGCTTTCTATGGCGATATTGATGCGCTGTTCAATAAACTGAATGGTAAAGAGCTGTCGTTCAACAACCTGGTAGATGTGGATGCTGCCTGCGAGATCATTGCTGAGTTTAAAAATCCTGCATTTGCAGTTATCAAGCATACCAATGTATGTGGCGTGGCAGAGCGTGAAGATGTAGTAGCTGCATGGGAAGGCGCACTGGCGGGCGACCCTGAAAGTGCTTTTGGGGGTGTGCTGGTTACCAATCAGCCTATCAATATAGCAGTAGCGCAAAAAATAAACGAACTGTTCTTTGAGATACTGATTGCACCTTCTTTTGATGAAGATGCACTGGCACTGCTGAAAGGCAAAAAGAACCGCATACTGCTGCAACAGAAAGAAACACTGGCACCTAAAAAAGAGTATAAACGCATACTGAACGGTGTACTGGTACAGGAAACAGATACGGCAAACTATGCCGACTGGAACGAAGCCGGTGCACGCAATACAACCGATGCTGAAAGGCAAGACCTGGAATTTGCCAACATCGTTTGCAAACACCTGAAATCAAATGCCATAGCACTGGTGAAAAACAGGCAACTGGTAGGTAAAGGCTGCGGCCAAACCAGCCGTGTAGATGCTCTGCGCCAGTCGCTGGAAAAGGCGAAGCAGTTTGGTTTCGACCTGAATGGTGCAGTGCTGGCTTCAG
>CAMLKS010000086.1 GCA_946480675.1 uncultured Bacteroidota bacterium | reverse complement strand
AAAAAGGCTTTGAAACGCAGAAGGATTAGATGCATGTAAAAAGGGCCTGATACTAACTCCGGCCCTTTCCTGCTACCATCAAGCATAGCGTTTCCGTCAAAAATTCATACCACGTTATTTTCCACCACCGCGGCCATTATTGTGCTGTTTGCTGCTATTGCTTTGGCTGCCCGGTTTGCGTGTCTCCACTTCTTCCTCGGCCTGTTCAGCTATTTCATCAAAGCTGGGCTTGCCGGGTGTCTGCTGCATTTCGGTTTCGTCCATTTTAGTTTGGGCATTTTGCTGATTTTCTTTGTCGCGGTTGTTGTTATCCTGTTGCATAATTTGTGTTTAGCTATGGGCAGCAATAATCACATGCCAAAGCGCATTTTTTACCCGCAACGAAATATGAGAGTAATTTTTTTGTGAAAACTATTTGTAAAAATGCAAGGTGTCTTGTATCTTTGCACTCCCAAAGCAATGAAGGGATGGCCTCGTAGCTCAACTGAATAGAGCATTTGACTACGGATCAAAAGGTTTCAGGTTTGAATCCTGACGAGGTCACTAAAGAAAAAGGCTTCTGCACACCGCACGAGGCCTTTTTTATTTTCAGTATATTTAGTACTCCACCCAAATACCACACACAGCACTATGCAGGTAGAAATATGGTCGGTAGGTAAGGAAAACGAAAGCTTTATAGACGAAGGGCTGAAATACTATTTTCAGAAAACCCGCCCCTACAATCCCGTAGACCTGGTGCTGCTGCAACTACCCAAAAAACTGGCCACTACCGATGCCGATAAGGCTAGGCTGCTGGAAGAAGAAATGATACTGAAAAAGCTGCAACCGCATCACTACCTCGTGTTGCTCGATGAGCGGGGCAAGCTACTTACCTCTCCCCAATGGGCACAGCAGTTTCAGCAAATGATGAATATGGGCACCAAAACACTGGTGATACTCATAGGCGGCGCATTTGGCGTTACAGATAATATACGCAGGCAGGCAAAGCAGGTATGGTCGTTATCGCACCTCGTGTTTCCGCACCAGTTGGTGCGGCTGATGGTGGCAGAACAAGTGTACCGCGCCTTCAGCATTTTAAACAATTCTCCCTATCATCATTCGTAAATAGCTATATTCGTTAGCGTAATAGGACTGGAAAATGAGTTTTACACTGATCATTGTTATTGTAACGGTACTGGTATCATTAGGCGCTTTTAATAATGCAACACTGATGGATAAGCTCCTGTTGTGGCCCCGCCGCATGGATAGCCCATCCGAATATCACAGGTTCCTTACCTCCGGCTTCATTCATGCCGACTATATGCACTTGTTCTTCAACATGTTCACCCTCTATATGTTCGGTACCCATGTGGAAACGTTCTTTGCCATGATAGGCAAGCCATACCTCTTTCCCGTGCTATACCTGGCAGGCATCATAGCCAGCTCGCTGCCACCCTATG
Organism: uncultured Bacteroidota bacterium; assembly: GCA_946480675.1. Next base: position 6,940 of record CAMLKS010000086.1, on the reverse strand, counting down.
CCAAGCATAAGAATGATAGTTACTACCGTGCCCTCGGCGCATCGGGCGGTGTGGCTTCGGTACTGTTCTCGGCCATCTACTTTGCCCCGTGGACGAAGATCATACTCATCATCATACCCATGCCGGGCATCATCTTTGCCATCGCCTATCTTGCCTATTCGGCCTATATGGATAAAAAGGGGAATGATAATATAGGCCATGGTGCCCACTTCTGGGGTGCCGTATTCGGCTTCGTATTCACCTTCCTGTTCGACCCCACCCACGGCCGCATCTTCCTCGAGCAGATAATGAACCCCACGTTTTAAAACCTCTCTCGCGTCATTGCGACTGCGAGGCACTAAGCAGGGAACAATCCACCCTCTGTAACACTGTAACAGGTGTAACAAGTGATACACCCGCCGTTGCTAAGAAGCGCGACGAGCAACGTCGTAAATTGAGTATTGTGTAACCATCTGCAGTGCTACTATGCAATATCCGTTGCGTCGCACCCTTGTGCTGTATTTCGCTATTCGGCTTTGTAAGGAAAATCACTACCCAAACAATCAACATGGAGAATCTTAGGTAAAGGCTCATTTATCAATACATTACAGCTATCCCCATCCTTTTTGAAAACTAACCCATTACTTTCAATACTTACCGGAAGTTCATCAATCATATCAAGCTTGTAATTTCCGAGATATTTATTGTTGTAAGTAAATAAATGGATGCGGCTAATACCACGCTGCCTATTGGTTATAAAAGCGTGAGTAAGCACTTTAATTTTCTCTTTGCCTATATCCAAAACACCCATATAATGAAGGTGATGAAAGCCCTCGTTTTGTTCATAATAAGTGTAGGTACTATCGGGATTATTGTAATCCAACACATATTGCCAATGGTCTTCCATGTCAAAGTTGTATCCAATAGAATTACTACACTTTCGTACGCCCAACACAAGTAGTAAAAGCAAACCACCTACAACACCAATAACTGCTTTTCCTTGAAGGCTTAATCTTGCACGATTTGCTAATATTTCCTTATCTATCTTCATGCTGAGTCTTTAATATAAAGTACATAACACTACCTCACCTCACCTCACCTCCACCCGCAACACATGCTGTGTCTTTGGTAATAGCTTAAAGCGTTCATCCAGGCGCATGCCGCATAGCCATACGATGCGTTTATTACTTTCCAGCACCCATACATGGTCTTTTTCGTGCAGGGCTATCTTCTGGTCTTTAAAGTATTTGCTCACCTTCTTCTTCTTCATACCCATGCCTATGGGGTAGAAATAATCGCCCGTACGCCATTTACGCAGGGTTAGCGGCAGTGTGGCCACATCCATATCTATATAGGCAAGGCTGGCATCGGTAGGTATGTTATCCGGCTTATCGGTTATACTAAAGGTAAATTTACCATGCGGTGTATCTATGGTACAAGGCACGGCATCTATATGTACATGGTCGGCAGCCTCTGTTTGCAGCGATGTGATGATGAGAAAACCCCTGTTGCGCAATACCCGGTGCGTAGCACTATCTACATAGTGCCCGCTTTCAGATGATAGTAGCGATATGATCTGCGGTACCTGCTGTGCCGAATAGCCATAAGGTTTAAACAATTCGTAGCATATCGTGTGCAGCGGTTCGCGCTTCTGTAGTTTCAGTGCGGGTATATAGTAGTCCTGCCCACGCTTTTCTACCAGCTTTTTGCGTTCTTCTTCTACTGCTTTCTTATACAGCACCTCTGCCTCTGCAAAGCGGTTGATGCTCTCATTCAGGTGTTGCACCCCATTGGGAAATATCTGCTCTACCACCGGTATTATATGGTGGCGCACCTCATTACGCAGGTAGTTATCCGTTGCGTTCGATGCATCATCCCTGTAGGGTACACTATGCTCAGCTATATAAGCCCTTATCGCCGTTTTAGTGGCAAAGAGCAATGGCCTTATTATCCTGTCGTTGCGCAGGGGTATGCCATGCAGCCCCGCCATACCTGTACCTTTAAACAGGTTCATCAGCAGGGTTTCTACATTATCATTGGCATGGTGTGCCGTGGCTATATATTGGTAGTTATATTCCGCACGTATCTCTTCCAGCCATTCGTAGCGCAGTATGCGGGCAGTTTCCTGCACCCCTTTTTTCCACTCCTCCATCTTCTGCGTAGTATCAAACCGCACATGGTGAAACGGTATATCATGACTGAATGCCCACTGGTGCACCAGTGCTTCATCCTTATCGGCTTCCTCGCCTCTCAACTGAAAGTTGCAATGCGCTATACCAAACGGTATGCCAGCCTGCAAAAACAAGGTAGCCATCGCCATGCTGTCACTACCACCGCTTACGGCCAGCAGTGTGTTTTGCGGCACCGTGGCAAAACCCTTCTCATTCCAGTGCTGTATGAATTGCTTTTGTAAGTCCATATCCTAATAAGCCAGGTCTTCGTAAGCGCTCTGCAATTCGTTGTAGCTGTGCATATCCTTCGCCGCCTTTGCCTTCTCCATGCCCTTCTCGTATATGGTGATGGCTTCTTCACTTTCACCCACACGCTCCAGCAGTTTGCCCAGGTGGTAGTAGGTGGCTACATAGTTCTCATCGTGCTGCAGGTTTTTACGAAACAGCGCCAGTGCCTGATTATCGTCACCCAGCTTTATATATTCCAATGCCAGTGCATGGTTCAGAAAACAATCCTCGGGAGAGGTTTGCAAAAAGGCTTTGAGTTTTTCTATCCTGTCAGTCATACCGTATCGCAAAGCTACAAAGCCTGTGGCATAAAAGATAAAGGCTGCCCACGCCGCAGCTCCTTCGTATTTCAATACCGGTCTCTCTTTACACCGGCATTGTGGTAGTACAGGTATATAGAGCGTAGCGGTGTTAAAAAGCAGGTAATATTTAGTCATACTTAATATTTGTATGAAAACAGGCTATACCTGCAATTATAATAGTACCTTTGCCAACTAATTTTTTAATATGCCCGGATTTACGGTAGCGATAGTAGGAAGGCCCAACGTAGGAAAGTCAACATTGTTCAACAGGTTGCTGGAACAGCGTAAAGCTATAGTAGATGACGTGAGTGGTGTAACCCGCGACCGCCAGTATGGTGTAGCCGACTGGAATGGCAAAGCTTTCAACGTTATAGACACCGGTGGCTTTGTAGCCAATTCTGCCGATGTATTTGAAACAGAGATACGCAAACAGGTACAGATAGCCGTAGATGAGGCCAACCTTATCGTTTTCGTATGCGATACGGTTACCGGCATCACCGACCAGGACCAGGATATGGCCAATATACTGCGCCGCAGCCCCAAACCGGTATTGCTGGTGGTAAATAAGGTAGATAATGCAGAACGTGCACTGGATGCTACAGAGTTTTACTCATTAGGCTTCGATAAGACGTTCTTTATATCATCCATATCCGGTAGTGGTACGGGCGAATTGCTGGATGAAGTAGCCAGCCAGATACCTGTAGAAGATAAAGAAGTAGAGCTGGATGAGGATGGTAACGAAATAGAAACTGAACAGGAGGCGATACCGAAGTTTGCCATTATAGGCCAGCCCAATGCCGGTAAGTCTACCCTGCTGAATGCACTGATAGGTGAAGAGCGCACCATCGTTTCCAACATACCCGGCACTACACGCGATACTATACATACATACTATAAGCAGTTCGGTAAAGAGTTTGTGCTGATAGATACCGCAGGATTGCGCAAGAAAAAGAATGTGCATGAAGACCTGGAGTTCTATTCGGTAATCCGTGCCATACGTGCTATGGATGAAGCCGATGTATGCCTGATGCTGATAGATGCTGAACAAGGTATGACCGCGCAGGATGTAAATATCTTCAGCCTGGCTACACGCAAGGGTAAAGGTATCGTGCTGCTGGTAAACAAGTGGGACCTGGTAGCTGAAAAGGAAACCAATACCGCCCGCGATTACGAGAAAGTCATCAAACAAAGGATAGCGCCATTTACAGATGTGCCTATCATCTTCATATCGGCCAAAGACAAGCAACGCATCTTCCAGGCTATGGAAAAAGCACTGGAGGTATATGATAACAGGCAGCGTCGCATAGCTACTTCGGTACTGAACGACATCATGCTGAAAGAAATAGAACGCTTTGCGCCACCTATGTCGCGCGGGCATAGTGTAAAAATAAAGTTCGTACAGCAGATACCTACAGCCGTGCCATCTTTTGCATTCTATGCCAATTACCCGGATGCTATCAAAGATCCATACCGCAACTTTTTGGAGAACAAACTGCGCAGCCACTTCCAGTTTAGCGGTGTGCCTATTCGCATCTTCTTCCGTAAAAAATAATAGCAGCTTAAAACATTGATATAGTGAAAACGAAAAAACTAAAACAGGATAAGGTAAATATCATAACACTGGGCTGCTCTAAAAATATGGTGGACAGTGAAGTGCTGAGCGGACAGCTGAATGCCAATGGCATAAACGTAGCCCACGAAAGTGAAAAGCTGGACCATAACATAGTGGTAGTGAATACCTGCGGCTTTATAGACAAGGCCAAAGAAGAAAGCGTAAACACCATACTGGAACAAGTAGAACTGAAGAAGAAAGGAAAACTGGATAAAGTATACATCACCGGCTGCCTGAGCGAACGCTACCGCAGCGACCTGATGACCGAAATACCCGAAGTAGATGCATGGTTTGGCACCATGGAACTACCACTGATACTCAAGCAATTCAACGCAGATTATAAGACCGAGCTGGTAGGCGAACGCCTGCTGAGCACACCTAAGCACTATGCATACCTTAAGATATCTGAAGGTTGCAACCGTACCTGCTCCTTTTGCGCCATACCACTGATGCGTGGTGGCCATATCTCCAAAACCATAGAAGAAGTAGTAGCCGAGGCTAAGAAACTGGTATCTATGGGCGTGAAGGAAGTAATGCTGATAGCACAAGAGCTTACTTATTACGGCCTTGACATCTACAAGAAACGTGCACTGGCCGACCTGCTGAAACACCTGAGCGATGTGCCGGGCCTGCAATGGATACGCCTGCATTATGCTTACCCTTCCAAATTTCCGCTGGATATACTGGATGTAATGCGCGAGCGTGATAACATATGCAACTATCTGGATATGCCGCTGCAGCACATCTCTAACAATATGCTGAAGGCCATGAAACGCCAGATGGAAACACAGGAGATATACGACCTGGTAGCTGCCATCCGCGATAAAGTGCCCGGTATAGCTATACGCAGCACCTTGATAGCCGGCTTCCCCGGTGAAACGAGGGATGATGTGGACCAACTGAAGCAATTCCTGGAAGATGTAAGGCTGGACCGCGTAGGTATCTTTACCTATTCTCATGAAGAGAACACCAGCGCCTACGACTTGGAAGACAATATACCTGCCGAAGAGAAAGAAGCACGTGCACAGGAGATAATGGAGGTGCAGCAGGAAATATCGTACGAAAAGAACCAGGAGAAGATAGGCCAGACCTTCAAAGTGATAGTGGACAAGAAGGAAGCCGGACGCTACCTGGGCCGTACCGAGTTTGACAGCGTGGAGGTAGATAACGAGGTTATCATCAATACCGACAGGCCACTGGCACCCGGCGAGTTTGTGAATGTACACATCACCAAGGCATATGATTATGACCTGGAGGGCGATGTAGTAGTATAAGCACTACTCCACCCTGTACATCTTACCCGGTAAGGTCTTTACCAATCCCTGCATTTCGAGCAATAGCAGCGTAGATGCCAGTTGAGAACTGGTCATGCCACTTTTATGGTACAGGTCATCGGCATGCATACTGTCTGCGCCCTGCAGCAGGTTCATCAGCGTTTGCTCATCAGGCGACAAGTTGATGAACAGTTGCTTCTGAACGGGCTTCTTTTTAGCCTTTCCCCAGTTCATCAGTTCCAGCAGGTCTTCCGCACGGGTTATCATGGCGGCGGTATTGGTGCGTATCAGCTCATTGCACCCACCGGAGCGCTTATCGCTTACCCTGCCGGGGAATGCCGCCACATCGCGGTTGTAGCTGGCAGCTATACGGGCGGTTATCAGCGCACCACCTTTTATATCGCTTTCCACCACTACGGTTACATCACTTAGCCCGGCCACTACCCTGTTGCGCATGGGGAAGTTCTCCTTCATAGGTATGGTACCCGACGGGAACTCCGTAAGCATACCACCATGCTGCTGCATCTCTTTGGCTAACCCTCTATTGCCAGCGGGGTACATCTGGTCGTGGCCATGGCCTACTACGCCTACGGTGGGTATATTGTTTTTCAATGCCTCTTTATGGGCTATGGTATCAATACCATCAGCAAGGCCACTGGTAATGAGTATATCCTCCTGATCGGCGAGGCCGGCAATAAGGTCTTGCGTTAGTTTCAGGCCATAATCGGTACTGCGGCGGGTACCTACTATGGCTACGACCTTTTGTGCATCGAGGTTGCCATTGCCTTTATAATACAGCAGCAGCGGGCTATCTATGCAAGCCTTCAGGCGTTGGGGATAGTTATCGTCCTGCAGCCATATGGGGTTGATGTTATTTTCGGCGAGGTACGCCAGTTCTTTATCGGCTCTTTCCATCGCCGCATCATCACGAAAGGCGCGGGCACGTACCTCGCCCATACCTTCTATCATTTTCAGCTCTTTGAGCGGGGCATGAAATACCGCCAATGCCGAGCCATATTGTGCCAGTAATGCCCTACCTGTTTTAGGGCCTGTTTGTTTTACAAAGGTGAGTGCCAGCCTATAGCGCCATTCTTCATTCATGGCTTAAAAATATTCAATTCCCTGCATACTCTATTTCTCAAAATGTTGTGTTTTGTTGTGTTTTTCCAACTTTTCATTTTTCGCAACAAACTCTATAATTGTTTCTGATTGTTTCTGGTTTTCAGCTGGTAGTATTTTGTTTCTTTTTACGCTTACTTTACCATAGCAAATATACAATATTTTAAAACAATATAGAACCATATAAAATTCAGA
>CAMLKS010000085.1 GCA_946480675.1 uncultured Bacteroidota bacterium | reverse complement strand
ATCAGCCATTCTTCTATGCGTTTTTCCAGTTGCTCATTTGTGTATTGCGAAAGGCATTTGTTCCTTCTATCCGGCTCATCGCTTATCCATACATCTGCTTCTTCACACAGCCCGTTTCTCTTAATGGTCAGTCTTTCAACGAACATCACCATACACTTTCCTTTTTTGCCCATGTGGTTGGTAGTAAGCCCTAAGTAAGCACATAAGCTACTATCCATTTTATTGCCCGATGCTAATAGCGGGCTGGCAAATTTCTTAGGTAGCTCAACATCTGAATAGGTTGTATGAACTTTAGGAGGATTGAAGTTGTCCTTGTCATTTATTACTTCATGCATAGGTAATCTACCGATAACGCAATCATTACTGAAGTCGATAGTTACCACATCATGGTTACCTATTACATGCAGTTTATTGTTCTTTACATATATCGATTGTGCTTTAAAGGTACTATCCTTCTGATAGGTTGCATATCTTGCCAGTTCTCTCTTACAATAATCACAATCTTTTTTATCTGCGCTGGTTGTACTGCACTTTTCAAGCCCATCGCCGTAGTCTTTTTTACAGTTTTCTGTTGAAAAGTATAAAGAGCTTATTTCTTCGCTTTCCCAGTTCATTATATATCCCCAGTCATAAATATCGTTATACCTGCCGGTAATATGTATTGGCAGTGTAGTATCTGCTACATCGCCTAACGTATATATTTTATAGGGTATTCCGTCTTTGTATATTTCTAAAGCATAGTGTGTATAATCATAAATAGTATCTGTAACAATAAGGCTTCTCGCGCCACTATCTATGTATTTAAATGTAAGATTGCCGGTGGTGTACACTATTGCAAAGTACTTGCCATCATTGCTGGTAAAGGAAGGATACCTTGTATACATATCAATAGTATATAACAATTTATCTTTGAGATACACTTTTGTAGCACCATAAGGAAAAGGCATATAGGGTTGATATGCCCATGCTTTTACGGTTACATCCTGCCCATCGCATGTTTGTATATATGGTATGGCAGGCGCGTAAGACCTGGCATCTATGTTTATTATCCATAACAGGCATACTATAGTGAGGGCTATATGTTTCATGCAATAAAGATATATTTAGTTTGAAATTGATTTATAATAACTACGTCACGTTTAGTAGTGTCCCAAGTGTCCCACTGTCCCACACATACAGTAGCGGGACAAATGGGACAGCGGGACAGTTTACTACTCATTTACCCATCGGTTGATAGTAGATTTACCAACGCCCAACTCATCGGCAATATCACGGATGCTCATGCCACCATCGCGTAATTCACGGGCTTACTCAATCAGTTCATCTCTATCCTTTTCCTCTGAGGTCTTTAAGTGTTCATACTCACTACTCACCCCAGCAGTCGAAAACTGCAAGAAGTTGTGCGGCTTTTCTATGCGGCAGAGGAGCACGTGTTCGGTGTCGTACTTTATCTCTGTAGCACGGGCTTTTATCTGCTTCAGGTAGCGGATGCTTTTATCGCCCTGGCTTTCGCCTATGCAAAAACTACTATCGCAAAAGTTGATGAGCATCTTGCTGCCTTGCAGGTCGTTTCGCGTCATGGGTTTGCACAGGTCGCGCTTGGGAGTGTGGGCAAGGGCCAGTATGCTAAGTCCGTAGCGGGCTTTCAGTGCCTTTAGTTGCTTCATCAGCGGTAGGGCATCTTTGGCACGTTCAGTTTCGTTCTTCAGGTAGGTCAGGTTGTCTATCACCAGCACCTTGGCTCCCGTTTCCTGTATCGTCTTTTCCAGCGAGAAGTGCAGGTATTCCTCAAAGTCGTCAAAGTGGTCGGGCACCTCGCTTTCAGGGTTTATCTCTGCACGATAGAAATGTTTGTCAAACTGATAATGATGCGTATAATTGATACTATACCTTGCTTCAAATTGTTTATCGAACAGCTCAAAATCGAAGTACACCACGGGTTGTGCCTGTGCTTCCAGCTTAAAGCCCGGTATGGCTTTGCCCGTACTGATGCTATCGGCTATCTGCACCGCAAGGATGCTCTTACCCACGTTGGTATCTGCAAAGAGTATGCACAACTCACCCTCGTGCCAATACTCGCTGAAAAGCATGGTAGGTATCGGTCGCTTGCTGGCTTGTTCCAGCCATTCATTACCCTGCATTACTATGAAAAGCCCCTTATGATAGCTGGCGCGCTTTGCCAGTTCATCTACCCGTGCATGCAGGGCAGCAAGGTCTATCTTCGGGTTATCATATATCGTAGGCAGCTTCTGTGGCTGCTCCTGGTTAGGTTTATCGTTACTATTATCAAACATAAAATGGTGATTTTATTGGAACAGGATATGCGTTTTTTTATCCCTCCCAATGGTTACTGAAAAGGTTTAAACAATAAATACAATGAAATATTGCAACGTAACTGTTGCCTGTAAAACACTTTGGGTAAGGGCGTGTAGACCTTGCGACGTATATTGGGTAGGGTCGTCACCCGTTCATGCTGTTACAAGTCAGCACCGTACTTTCAACACTGGCTCTTAGGATAAATGGCGGGTTCGTGTCTTACCCACCGCCGTAAATTTACATAGCAATATTACGTGTATTTTGATAATAACAAAAAAAATATTTTTTTCTCCCCTCGCGCACGTCATTGCGACTGCGAGGCACGAAGCAGGAAGCAACCTCGCAAAATGAAGTTGCGTAGTGTATCAACACATGCATTCTTGCACTACATTTGGCAATTAAACATAAAAAGAGATGAGCAACCAGGTACAGGAATTCAACGAGTATCGCGCTAAGATGAATGATGTGATACTCAGCAAGCAGAACAAAGTTATCAACCGCCTCTTCAACCTCGATACCAATACCTATGCCGAAGGCGCACTGCCTGTAAAGACCAAAGAAATGCTGGGCCTTGTAGCCAGCATGGTACTGCGCTGCGATGATTGTATAAAATATCACCTGGGTAAATGCCATGATGAAGGCATCACTACCGATGAGATGTACGAGATATTTGCCGTAGCCAATATAGTAGGCGGCACCATCGTAATACCCCACACCCGCCGTGCAGCAGAGTATTGGGAGGAATTGCAGAACCAGTAAGCAAAGGGATTATTCCACCACCGTTTTATAGTTGGCCAGCACGTTATCATACAGCTGCTCGTACAGGGGTATGATGCGTGCACGGCTAAAGGTGCGGGCATGCTCTATAGCTGCGTGCTTAAATTCCTTCAGCCTGTCGTCGCTGCTTAGTATGTGTATGGCGTGTTTAGCCATATCATCTACATCGCCTACATCGCTCAGGTAGCCTGTTTTGCCCTGTACGTTTATCTCGGGCAGTCCGCCTGCATTGGTAGATATCACAGGCACACCGCAAGCCATTGCTTCCAGCGCACTCAATCCAAAACTCTCGTATTGGGATGGTAGTATAAACAGGTCGGTAATGCTCAGTATCTCGTCCACCTGCTCCTGCTTACCTAAGAAGCGTATATCGTGGCACATAGGCAGCGTACGGCATAGTTCTTCGGCATTCTGCCTTTCGGGGCCATCGCCTATCATCAATAGCTTAGATGGTATCTGGGCATTCACCTTCTGGAATACGCTTATCACATCTTCTACCCTTTTCACCTTCCTAAAGTTGGAAACGTGCGCAAGGATGCGCTCGCCATTGGGTGCCAGCATGGTTTTAAAGTGCTGCTTATTGCTGTGCTGAAACCTGTCGGTATCTACAAAGTTGGGTATTACCTGTATCTCTTTCTCTATCTTAAAATGCTTGTAGGTTTCATCGCGCAGGTTGCTGGATACCGCCGTTATCGCATCCGATTCATTGATAGAAAAAGTAACCACCGGTGCATAGGTCTGGTCTTTACCCACCAGGGTTATATCCGTACCGTGCAGCGTAGTGATGTATGGTATATCACGTCCTGCTTTCTTCAGTATCTGCCGGGCAAAATAGGCTGCCGATGCGTGTGGAATGGCGTAGTGTACGTGCAGCAAATCCAGCTCGTTATTCATGATAACGTGTACCATGGTGCTGGTAAGTGCCGTTTCATAAGGGGGAAAATCGAACAAAGGATAGGTAGGTACCGTCACCTCGTGGTAATAGATATTGGGGTGGAAATTGAGCCTTACCGGTTGCTGGTAAGTAATAAAATGCACCTCGTGCCCTTTGGCAGAAAGTGCCATGCCCAGTTCTGTAGCCAATACCCCGCTACCACCAAAGGTAGGGTAACAAACAATACCTATTTTCATTAATCCGTCCTTAATTATCACCGCAAATATCCAATAAATAAGCTTACCGATAATTATCTTACCGATAAGCTTTTACAATAGGTATATTACCGGGCAGTTACTTATTAGTTTTTGGCATTTGCCAGCACATAGGCACGTACCAGCCCTGCCTGCTGGTCATCCAGCTTGGCTTTTTTGGTCATACGCGTCAGTATCGGGTTCCACTTGGCTGCCGTGTGCGATTCCGGCAGGTATAGCTTGTGGCATTTGTTGCATTTTTCCTGCCATATGGTTTTACCCTCGGCCAGTTCGGCTTCGCTATAATGCTTTTCTACAGCGGTAGTAGATGGTGCAGGTGTGGTAGCTGCTTTTTTAGTGCTGCACTGGGCAAAAAGGAATGTAGCCGTAGCCAAAGTCAGAAGGGTAAATGTCTTGTTCATGCGTATTTTCTTAATGCGTGTAGGTACAAATATAATGTAATGCCCTGCAAATTACCACCTTAAATACCCCTGCCGATAGTTAAGCTTTTTATATTTTTATGAAATGAAGGTGAAACTGCTGACGGCTGCACTTTGCTGTGCATGCCTGCATACACAGGCACAAAGCGATTCTGTAATGTTCAAACGCATAGCCGATGAGATTATGCTGAATGGTACTTGTTATGAGAACCTGCGGGTATTGTGCAAGACCATAGGCCACCGCCTGAGCGGTACGCCACAAGCTGCCGAGGCTGTAAAGTGGGGACAAAAAGCACTGGAACAAGCCGGTGCCGATAAGGTATGGCTGCAACCTGTAGATGTGCCGCACTGGGTACGCGGACAGGAAAAACTAAGCCTTCGCTTCAAAGGTGATAAGGGTTTTAAAGAAGTGCCCATGCTATCTATAGGCAATACGGTGGGTACCGAAGGCAAGCCCATGCAGGCACCCGTGGTGATGGTGAATGATATAGATGAATTCAACAAGCTGGATACAAAAGATATAAAAGGTAATATTATCTTCTTCAACTACCGTTTCAGGCAGGATATCATCAATACCTTCGAAGGGTATGGCGATGCCGGTAAGTATCGCTGGCTGGCACCCAATGTAGCTGCTGCCAAAGGTGCTGCGGGTGTTATCATCCGCTCGGTATCTACCGGTGAAGACGACCACCCGCATACCGGCTCTATGCGTTATGCCGATACCGTGAAGCCCATACCTGCCGTAGCCGTGGGCAACATGACGGCCAACCTGCTGGAAAAAGAATGCAGGAAAGGTGGTGTGAGTGCCGAGATAAACTCTACCTGCAAGATGCTGGGTATGGTACGCTCTTACAATGTGATAGGCGAAATAACAGGTACCGAACAACCGGAAAAGATAGTAGTCGTTAGCGGCCACCTCGACTCGTGGGATGTAGGTGAAGGTGCACATGACGATGGTGCCGGCTGTGTGCAGAGTATAGAGGTAGTACGTACCCTGAAAGCACTTGGCATCCGCCCGAAATATACCATACGTGCCGTACTGTTTATGAACGAAGAGAACGGTGTGAAAGGTGGCTATGCCTATGCCGATAGTGCCAAAGCAAGGAAGGAGAACCATATACTGGCTATAGAAAGCGATGCCGGTGGTTTCTCGCCACGGGGTATAGGGCTGGATATGAAACCTGAGAAGAAAGAAAAGATACTGGCTTACCGCAAGCTATTCTACCCATATGGCGTGTACGATTTTGAGCATGAAGAAGGTGGTGTGGACATCAGCCTGCTGCAAAGGCAGGGCGTACCCGTAGCCGGCCTCCTACCCGACCCGCAGCGCTATTTCGACCTGCACCATACCCGCAATGATGTATTTGAACAGGTAAACCACCGCGAACTGAAACTGGGTGCTGTAACATTAGCCGGACTGGTGTACCTTGTGAGTACGCACGGGCTGTAATTATGGCGAAAGAGGATAGCATTTTAAGGAAACTGTTACGCAAACCATCGGTAGCTATATCGGTATGTATCATCTTGCTCACCTGTATGGTGGCGGTATTTGCCTACCTGCTCATCCCCGACCGTACGCCTTATGCCAATCGGATGATAGTAGAGCTGGGCGCAAGGCCACCGGGCTTTAGTAAAAAACTACTGCTCATACCCAAGAGTGTATCGCTGCAGGCAGATGGCAATTGGGCTTCGTGGTTTGGTGGTACCCCTTCTCCGTATAAAGCCATACCCGTAAACAGCTACGCGTTCTCAGGCGATAGGCTCACCGTATATCATTACATAGATGAGGGTATGCAGGATACACTAACGTATCCACTAAAAGAACTACTGCTTGCCGACCAGCAAAACCTCTCGCAAACACAACAACAGGAGTACATAGAAAAGCACCAGTTACAAACCTATACTTTCCACCTGGGTACAGATAGGTATGGCAGGGATATCCTCTCGCGTTTAGTAATAGGGGCAAGGGTCAGTATATCTGTAGGTATTGTAGCCGTGGTGCTATCGCTTACCATAGGCATAGTGCTGGGTTCTATAGCGGGTTATTATGGTGGGATGATAGATAACATGGTGATGTGGGTCATCAATATACTATGGGCCATACCTACCCTGTTGCTGGTGTTTGCCATTACGCTTACCATTGGCAAAGGCTTCTGGGAGATATTCATAGCTATAGGACTTACGATGTGGGTAAGCGCTGCCAGGCTCATTCGCGGGCAGGTAATGGTGCTGAAGGAAATGGAATACATAACCGCAGCCAAGGCTTTAGGGCTGAATGATATGCGCATCATCTTCCGCCATATACTACCCAACATAGCAGGCCCCATCATGGTAATAGCAGCCGGCAACTTTGCCACCGCCATACTGATAGAGGCAGGCCTAAGCTTCCTGGGCATCGGCGTGCAGCCACCCCAACCCTCCTGGGGACTGATGATAAAAGAACACTACAACTTCCTGCTTACCAACCGCCCCTTCCTCGCCATCATCCCCGGCATCGCCATTATGCTGCTGGTATATGCCTTCAACATCTTAGGCAATGCACTGCGGGATGTGCTGGATGTGAGGGGGGAGTGAGATAGCTATTACTTAAATTTTACAGTATACTGTTTGTCCTTAGTGCTCAACCCAGGCAGGTTATTCATAAACCCATGCTCCACTATAAAGCCAGCACTTTTAAGATGCTCAACTACACCTTCTGGAAGACCTTTGAATTCACATGAATGATAACCTTTCTCTGCAGAAAGTTTCAATTGTGCATAGATTTCTTCAAAATTTTTCTTTGATGCATTATCTGCAATCTCTTTTAATTCTTTTGGCGTCATTGTACTTTTTTTTATACAAATGTACATTTAAAATAAAACACAAGAGCATATTAATATCCACAAATGTGCATATCGATAAACTAGTTATTCTGCTTTTGTTGTTCCGCTATAATTTGCAGTGGTCGTGTTACCATAACAGAACGCCAAAGCGTTTCAGATAAAACCATGAAATGGCAATCCTTCGCAACATTATTTGTGAAGTTTCTAAACACAACTGGAACATCTTGAATACTATCAAAAAGTAGAAATCCAAATTTATCAACATTTAAAGAACATGGATTACCGTCATTAATTGCAGCTAAAACAGCAGCAGATTCATCCGTCACATTTTCAATTGTTGTTATGCCTATTGGATAAATGTGAACAGGATTGTTTTCAATTGTAATATCGAGAGCAGCCCTATTAAGATTCTTATATAACAACAAAATCTGCCTTAATGATTCCATCAATTCTGACCGAGGTGAATACCCGTTGAATATACCATGTGATGAAATACCAGCTCTCCAAAACATGGAGTAAATTAGTAGCCGTACAGCATTAGGGTTTGCTGAATTGCATGATACAATTTCTAAATCATCTACTATCTTTCTTTTTGAATAAGAACCATCTTTAATTTTATCTTTCCAATTCTTAAATGAACCAGCTGCATACCCCTCTAGTACGGCAAAATAAGCCTCACATGAGTCGCATAAGATATAATCTTCCTTAGGCGAATCCTGCACTGTTATAGGTTTATCACCTCCGATTTCAAATCCTTTGTTTCCTTTTCCAGCTTGCTTCATGAAGCCAGTAGATATGAAGCGTGGTAATATATGGGAGTTTGTTTTTGATGATTGCGCTGCCTTACATAGTAAACATTGGTCGGTAGGTTTTCTCATAATTTTACTTTTCATAAAATTATTAAATCTATGATAACCT